>CAYPAH010000066.1:0-10905 GCA_964408655.1 uncultured Oscillospiraceae bacterium
GGCTTCCGGAAGCTCCTGTGGAGCTGCCCGAATTGCTGCCCGAGCCCGAGGATGAGCTTGATGAGGACGACGATGAAGAAGAGCTGCTTGAAGACGAGCTGCTTGCGCCCGGCATCTTGTAGCTTGATGAAGGTCCGTGCGGGTCGTCCGCGTTCAAAGCCTGTATCGTTTTTCTGCCGGCCTTGCCGTCGCCGGTCAAGCCGTTTCTCTTTTGAAAAGCGCGTATGGCATATTCCGTATCGTCGCCGTAATAGCCCGTCGACTTTTTCATATAGCCAAGCTTTACCAATATTCTTTGTATCTTTGATACCGAGCTGCCGGAATCGCCTATGCTAAGCGCGTTAGGCTGCGCCCGATCGGAAAAAAGCTCTGATTTGGTGGAGGGACCGACGTATCCGTCGGCTATCAGGCCGTTTTTAGACTGGAAAAGCTTCACCGCGGCCACCGTGTCCTTGCCGAAGTTGCCGTCCGGCTCGGTCATAAGATATCCAAGCTTGAAAAGCCGCTCTTGAATTTTTTTAACAACGTCGCTCTTTTCGCCGTAAGCTATGGCCTGAGCCACAGCCTCTTCACTGTAAAGCATTTCATATGTGCTCTCGCCCACCATGCCGTCAACGCCGAGGCCGTTTCTCGATTGAAAGGTCTTCACAGCCGTTTCGGTAACATCTCCGAAATAGCCGGTAACATTTCCCTCGTCCAAATATCCAAGATCGATAAGTCGCGATTGCAGTTCTTTTATGTCCGTGCCGGAAACACCCAGCATCACCTGATAAGAAGCCGCCTGCTCCGACATTAAAAGATTATATTGCTCAAGAGTAAGCACGCCGTCCACCGGCAGGCCGTTGGTGCGCTGAAAACGCATTATCGCGTCCTCGGTGTTGGGGCCGTAAAGCTCGGTAGGCTCGTCGTAATCCATGTAATTGAGCTCCATCAGGCGCATCTGTATGCCGCTCACCTCGGCGTTTTCCGTGTCGCGCTGAAAAAGCTTAGGCGTAGGCGCGGGCGTGGGCGTCGGCGGCGGAGTAACGAGCTTCAAATCGATAATGCCGCCCTCTGTCTCGCCTATGGACATGACGGAAAGGGGCTCGGCGTCCTTCTTATTCGGACTCAAGACCAAAATAACGGGCAAAGCGACGATCACCAGCGCCGCCACAGCGCAGGATACTATCGTTCGGATATTTCCGCCTTTTATTCCGTTAATCAGCCGGGAAAACCAGCCGCGCAGACCGCCGCGGCGCACAAAGCGCGTCAGCGACTGCCGTATACGCCTGCGAACGCGGGCAAAAAGTTTTCCGCAGCCGCTCAAAAGAGCATTGAGCCAACTTTTCATAGGCATTATTATAACATGATAAAGGCATAAAACAACATAATAAAGCGTAAACAAATCATGGCGAAACGCTCAAAAAAAGGTCTTTCGACCTTTTTGGGCGGCAAAGCGGCAAACGACCGCTGCCCTTATGCCGTATTTTTACTTTTTGCGCGGCTTGAGCTTATATATAAGAAAGAGCAGCAAACTAAGATAAACGGCCATGAGCAACAGCGTTATCCACGGCAGCTTCGGCGCAAGGCTCACAAGCAGCAATACGGGAAGAGCGAAAAGTATAGCAAAACTGCTGCCGAGTATAAGATTGTTAGCGGCCGGAGTTTCAAGCCGGGGATCGACCTCTCTTAAAAGCAGTATTCCCGAGCTTATCGTGCCCGTCATCATACCGTACATCGAAACAAGCCCCTCGTAATAATATTCGGGGTATATTTTTTTGCTGAGCTTTTGCAGCAAAACAAGCGTTATCACGCCGCCTGTCACCGCGAGGATGGCAAAGGGGACCCACAGTCCGCTCAGATCTCCAATATCGATAGAGGCGATGCCCGCGACTATCATAACGTCAAAGCAAAGCCCGCTGATACGGCTCAAAAGATAATTATTCTGGTATTGGCGGGTGATGATCCTGCCCTTTGTGAGCGCCTTGATGATGCAGCGAAGCAATATGGCAAGCGCCGAGCCAACTATGAAGTTGAAACCCCAAAGCAGCGAGGCGACCATATCATACATCCCCGGCATAGCTTTTCCGATAAGCAGGCACAGACCCTTTGTGACAAAATATGTGGCCATATAGACGAGCATGACCATGGCTATCTGCACGGAAAGCCTGTCAAGAGACTCGGCCACGGGGATCTCGCCCTTATCCTCAAACGCATCCACCGTCACCGCGTCGCCCATGCCGCCCTGCTCTCCCGCGCGAACCTTTCCCCTGCGCACAAGTATATTGAGATATACTATCCCGACGATGCAGGCGCACAGATAGCCCGCCGCCGCAAGCGCCAGACCGAAGGAGCGTCCGCCCTCAAAGCCGAGAGCTTCATAGCTGGAGCCGATATTGTTGGCCTGACCCGGCCCCTGCCCGTAGCCCATTGGCAGCAGCACGCCCGCCGCCTTGAAAAGCTGCGGCATAAGGGTATATGAAAGCAGCAGGGTTATAAGAAGACCGGCAATGCCCTGCACCAGATAGCAGCTCACAATGAGCATACCGCTCTTTGGCGCCACCAGATCCCTCGGCTTTTCGCCAAGGCGGGGTATGCGCAGCGACATTGCGATAAAGCCTATCGCGAGGCCGTGATAAGTAAGAGTTTCCAAGGCGTTCATATCCAGCTTCAACACGCCCGTCGCCTTGAGTATGAGCAGCATGAAGCCCGCTATCACCGAGGTGGGCAGCAGGCTTTTGCGCACAAAGGCTATCTTGCGCCGCAGCATGTTTGAAACGAGTATGGCGGCGGCGATAACGCCCATTTGTATTATTCCGTTCCAAAGCGCTGTGTTGGCAGATGAATAATCCATTTAACAATCCCTCCCGAAAGATCTTGTCGTCACATTTCCCGCTGTGAGAGCAGGCGGTAAAACAGCAAATATTTCCTTCCGCAGAAGTCCTTATCTCCGTTTATCTCATAATGTCCATTGTTCCATGTGAAGATGATGCGGTTTCTTCCCACCAAAGCCATGTCCGGAATTTCACTCACGGGTATCTCTATTTCAGCTATGCTGATCTTATGCGGATAAAGCGAAATCGCGCCTTCATAGAGCGGCTTCTCTCCCTTGCCCGCGATATCATATAGAGCCGCCTTCATATCCCCGCATATTTTTTCAAGACCCGTCACATGCTCCGGCAGTCTTTTTTGCTGCCATTCATCCCAGTCACTAAGCGTTGTGAAAGGGATATCGCCATGTAAAAAGCCCTGTTCGTCATATCTCGCGCTCATCCCGCAGGCGCAGGATACAGTGTCGTTTTTGCTTTTCATTCTGCCTATGCGCCCGCATTTCGGGCAGATAAAAAATGCTGTTTCAAGCTTTTCGGCAAGTCTTTTTCCCTTAAAGCTTATATGCTCTTTTTCCTGTCGGGCATAGGCGTCCTCAAATGTGTCCTCCGCTATGACGCCGTTTATCTCGTCCGGAGTCATCTCTTTGAGCTTATCGGGCGTAAAAATCCTTACCGGATAGCCCTTCATAAGTCCGCGTCGAAGCGAGCAGCCCCAGCGCGGAGTAGTAAAATAGCCTCCCTCGAGCCTAAAGGTAACAAGCGCGCAGCCCGCAGCCTTCACCATTTTTCCCGTTGCCGGAAAAACAGAGCCCGTTAAGCCGTTGAACGAACGGTTTCCCTCCGCAAAAAGGCATACGTTCGCGCCTCCGCGAAGCTTTCTGAGTATGGCCATAGCCGCCGTCGCGTCCGTCGTTCCCTTCTGGCGCGAGATCGGCGCAAATATGCGGCGCAGCAGCCACGCGCCAAGTCCCGAACGCAAAACATGCTCGCTCGCGACAAAATACATATGCTCGCGGCAGCTTGCCGCCACCAGCACGGGATCAAGATCGGTATTATGATTTGCAACGATCAGGCAGGGCGTTTGCAGCCCCTCCGGCAGCATCACGCTTTTAAGATTGAAAACGAAACAAAGCAGCGGCACGAAAAGGCGCCGCAAAAGCATATATGATCTCACATGTTTCGTATATATATCGCGCATTCACGTCCTCCGGTGATCTGCTTCGTCACTATTGTAACTGTTTTGTCTGCAAGCGACAAGTGCCAAGAATTACACATAAGATCCGCCCGCCTCCATATCAAGCGCAGGCTGCAAATCCATAGTTCGTATCCGCACGATATGCTTAAGAAATAAAGCTCTGGAAATGCGCGCGCGTCATGTTATAATATCTATGTATGGCCAGCACAAAAAACACATCGTCAAACAGAAGTTCAGGCACGGGCAGAACCGGCGGCACGAAGCGCGGCTCTTCTTCGTCTGCGCGCAGAAGCACAAGCGCCTCATCAAGAAGCGGCGCTTCAAAAAGCGTTTCTTCAAGAAGCGCTTCGCGGCCTGCGCCAAAGAAAAGCCCTTCGCGCGGCGGAAAGCGCTTTCGCTTGAAAAATCCTAAAAAACTGCTTCGCCTGCTGCCGATGATACTTATTCCCGCGCTGCTTATCGCCATGATATTGCTGATAAAGGGAACGGATCTGCGCGAGACTTTCTCCATGCCCGAAAAGGATGCGCAAAATACCAACTCCGCATCCGTAGTCGACGGTATTGACCTTAGCGGACTTACGCGCGAGCAGGCTTCGGCGCAGCTAAAGCCCGCGGCCACAACGCTGCTCGCTTCGATAGACCTTCTCGTTAAAGAGGGCGAGGAGGAGCTTCGTCTCACCTCCGCCTTTATAGAGGCGGACACCAACCTTGAAGAAATACTTTCCGAAATATACGACCAAGGCCAAAGCGGCACTTATTCTCTCACTGTTTCCGCCGATAGCGCCATACTTCAAGAGCGTCTTTCCGACATGGCCTCGCGTATCGGCGACCCTCCCGTAGAGCCTTACGCCGTCGCCTCGCTGAATGAAAACAACGTTCAGCGCTTTGAGATCCACGAGGGCAAGAGCGGCACGGTGATGGATATGGAGGCCACCGTAGCCGAGGTTCAGTCCAAGCTGGCCGCCCGCGATTTTCAAGCGCAGATAACGCCGGTTATGAAGGATTCCGCGCCCGAAATGAGCGCCGAATTCATAAAGGAAAACACCAAAAGGATCGCCACTTTCACCACGCGCTTTAGGGACAGCGAATCGGTAGAAACCATCGCAAACCGCGTTTTCAACATAAACAAGGCCACCGAAATAATAAACGGCTGCACCGTCGCGCCTGAGGAAGAGTGGAGCTTTAATTCCTACGTCGGCCTTCGAACAGTTGACGGCGGCTGGAAAGAGGCTAACGGCATAACCGGAGGCAAGGAATATTCCCTGCAGGCGGGCGGCGGCATATGCCAGGTATCGACCACGCTTTATAACGCCCTGCTTCGCGCGAATATAGCGGTGACAGACCGCAAGGCGCACTCCATTCCTTCGGATTATGTGGACAAAGGGCTTGACGCCACTGTGGATTCCGCGGGCATAGACCTTAAATTCATCAACGACACCGGCGCCCCGCTTTATATTTTCGCCTATGTCAAGCCGGATAGCGAAAGCGACCGTTACAGCACCATAACCGTTTCACTTTACGGAAAGCCGCTGCCCAGCGGAGTTTCTTACGAGTGCCGCAGCGAAATAACCGACGTGAACGAGCGCACCGACACACGCTTCACCTACAGCGACACAGTGCCCGAAGGCTATGAGCTCACCACCGTAACGCGGCACGACGGTTACACCGCCGACGTTTACCGCGATAAGATAGTAAACGGCGAGGTGGAATCCTCCACCCTGCTTTATACGGACAAATACCGCGGCAACGTAGCCGAGATAACCATAGGCACGGGCGACCCGGCGACGGTCTCCGTTCCCAAGGGGGCAAGCAAGTCTGGCAGCACCGAAAGCGAAGCGGGCTGATATTATCAAATAAAAAACGGGCTGTGCGTTTTCTTCGCGCAAGCCCGTTTTGTTCGTCTTTTATTTATGCCTTTTGCAGATATTTTTTCACCGTTTCCTCCGAGCTGCGAGAGATGGTCTCCTCGCTGATATTCGTAAGGCGCCCCTCCGAAACGCAAAGGTGTCCGTGTACCACCGTATAATCCACCCCGTGCAGACCCACCGTAGCGAGCATCGACTTTGGATCCATACATGCCCCGGCAAGCTCCATGCGCCTGCTGTCAACAAGAAACAGATCTCCGCATTTGCCTGTTTCAAGACTGCCTATATCGTCGCGGCCAAGCAGCCTTGCGCTGCCGCGGGTGGCCATTTTAAGCACATCATAGCCGGAGGGCGCTTTTTCGGCGCTGTTCAAGCGATGCAGCAAATAGCACACGCGCATTTCTTCAAGCAGGCTCGATCCGTCGTTGCTTGCGCTGCCGTCCACCGCAAGACCCAGCGGAACGCCAAGCTCGAGCATCTCCGGAATGCGTGCTACGCCCGAGCTGAGCTTCATATTTGAAATAGGGCAATGCGCCACTCCCGTTCCGGTTTGGGCAAGCAGCTTCAGTTCATCGCCGTTAAAGTGTATGCCGTGAGCAAACCAAACGTCCCTGCCGAGCCAGCCGAGTGACTCCATATACGCAAGCGGACGCTTGCCGAATTTTTCAAGAGTGAAGTTTTCTTCATCCTTCGTTTCGCAAAGATGCGTATGCAGCCGCACGGCCTTTTGCCGCGCAAGTATCGCGCTTTGGCGAAGCAGCTCGCCGGAAACCGAAAACGGCGAGCAGGGGGCAAGCGCTATCTGGCGCATTGAGCCGAATGAGGGGTCGTGGTAAGCGTCTATGACCCGCTCGCTGTCGCGCATTATTTCATCAACGCTCTGCACCACAGAATCCGGCGGAAGTCCCCCGTCCTTTTTAGAAAGATCCATGCTGCCGCGCGAGCTCACCATGCGAATGCCGAGCTCCGAGGCCGCCTGCATCTGCGCGCCGATAAGGTCGCCCGCGCCCTTTGGAAAAACATAATGATGGTCGAAGCATGTCGTACAGCCGTTTTTAAGCAGCGTGCCCATGCCCGAAAGCGAAGAATAGCGTATCAGCTCTTCATCGAGATTTTTCCATATTTCATAAAGCGTTTTGAGCCAGTCAAAAAGCTCCATATTCTGCACCTGCGGCAGATTGCGCGAAAACATTTGATAAAGATGATGGTGCGTATTTATCAATCCGGGATAGCATATCATGTCGGTAGCATCCAGCACTCTCGCGCCCGCCGATGGCTCAAGCGAGCCGCCTATGGCCGTGATTATGCCGTCCTGTATGCAAATATCCGCGTTTTCAAGCACCGTGTCCTTATCATCGCAGCTTACCAGCGCGCGACAGTTTTTGATAAACAGAGTATTCATTTACCAGGGTCTCCTTCCGCAAACAAAGTGGCTTCTCCAATATGAAGTGCTGAAGCTTCTTCTCACGACCTTGCCGTTGGCGCTGGAGGCGTCTATCATCATGCCGCTGCTGATAACTATGCCGACATGACCCACCTTCGTCTTGGCGTTATTATAGAAGAAAATCAGATCTCCCTTTTTAAGCTGTGACATGCTGCTGATCTTCGACCAGTCTGAAACCTGCGAATATCCCGCCGCATTGAGCCTGCGGCGGTTGCTGCCGGCCTGCTTCATACAATAGTATACCAGGCCGGAGCAATCAAAGCTGTTGGGGCCTGTATTGCCAAGGATATATTTGCTGCCGAGCTTGCTCTTGGCGACCTCTATCATTTTATTTATATTGGTCTTTGTGCGCGCCGTCTGCGTTTTGCTGCGGCTCTCCCTCGCATTTGGCGAATACAAAAGCTCAAAGGACTGCTCGCCCGCAAGCCCGTCCTGCGATAAGCCGTTGCGCCCCTGAAACTCCTTCATGGCCACGACGGTCTTCTCTCCGTAATAACCCGTGGTAGCGCTCATATAGCCCAGATCCTTGAGCTGCATCTGCATGTTGGTGATATCGTCGCCCTCCATGCCGAATTTAACGACATACTTTGGCGCATCGTCAGAAAAAAGATAATAAAGCGTCATCTCGCCGCAGATGCCGTCCTCGTCAAGCTTGTCCTCTACGCCGTCGGTATAGTTCACCTGTCGCTGAAAAAGCTTGACGGCAGCTTCGGTTTGCGGACCGTATTTCATCGTGCTCTCATCAAGCTCCAAATAGCCAAGCTCCATAAGCCTGTCCTGAATGACCTGAACTATCTCGTTTTCAACGCCGCGTCTGAATCCCGGATCGGGCGTTGGCGTAGGGAGTATCGCGGAAGAATCCGCGGCCTGTCTCGCCCGTTCCTCCTGCGCCCTTATCTCTATGGCAATAGCCTCAGCCTCGGCTTCCGCTTCGCTAAGCAACGTTTCGCTCTTTCCGCAGGAACGGCTGAAGAGCACTATCAAAAGCACGATAAGGGCAAGCAGCGCAAAGCTCACCGCGCCAAGCAAAGCCTTGCCCCGGGCAGTCATCAGCGCCCATGTTCTTTGAAAGCGAGCCCACGAGGTCGCGATCTGTTTTTTTATGCGCCTGAAAAATCTATAAAATGATCTTATTATCGTCTGCTTCTTTTCCATCCTGTTTATTCTAAACAATCGCCCGCGGCTTTGCAAGCGGGGCGCTTATATGTCGATTTTTATTTACAAACTGTCGTAATCAGTCCAAGATCCAAGATAAACCTGCCAGAACAAACGTACCGTTATTAGCATATGCCAATAACGGTACAGATCTTTTGTTCTTTTCCTTTTTATTCGCCTTATATAGGCACCTCTATAAAGCCCTGTGCGCCAAGCGCAAACGCCGAGCTGAAGCCGCAGCTTTCAGCCAACTCAACAGCTTCGTCAAACTTAAAGGCTATGGCGTTTACGCTGTGCGCGTCGCTGCCAAATGTAATACGTCCTCCGCGCTCGTTTATAAATTTAAGCAGCGTGCGGCTTGGGTAGGGAAGGCTTCTATATCCTCTTGAAACGGCGCCTGTGTTTATTTCGAATATCTTTCCGCTTTTGCAAAGAGCCTCCGCCGCTTCTTTTGCGGCGCAGAGATAAGCGGGAGATTCCTCGTCAAAAAACCTGCCGCCCTCGTTGAATTTTGCGATTATGTCGAAATGCCCGATGATCTGCGTCTCTTTTCGCGAGGCAAATCCGGCGAGCGTTTTATAATAGGCCGAAGTGTAAGCATAATGATCTCCGGCAAAGTGCTCGCGAACAAGACGAAGGCTCGTCTCCGCGCTTTCGTCAATGGTGTCCCCGAGTCTGCCGGCTCCGATATCGTGCACCGAGCCGATTATATAATCATATTCCTCCAAAGAAAAATCCCGCGTCATATAATCAAGCTCCAGCCCGTTTAGCAAAACGAGCCTTCCCTCAAAGGCGGATATCATTTCGCGCATCTCGGCGTTTCTTGCCGCCGCGTTTTCCCGCTTCATGCTCCACGCATCCGGCGCGCTCATTGGCGAATGCTCAGATATGCCGAGGCACAGAAGCCCCATATCTATCGCGCCCTGCGCCATTTCCGCTATGTCCGCCGTGCCATCGCTCCATTTTGTATGGCTGTGTAAATCACATTTCCACTGTGTCAAGTCATCTTCTCCTGTTTTACCTTATGATCTATAACGTGGCGCGAGGCAAGCTCCCGCTGAACATCCTCAACGGAAATGCCCATCTGCGCCATCAATACCAGAACATGATACGTCAAATCGGCTATTTCGTAAACCGTCTCTTTTTTATCGTCCGCCTTGCCCGCGATTATCACTTCGGTAGTTTCTTCGCCGACCTTTTTTAATATTTTGTCTATGCCCTTATCAAAAAGATAGCTTGTGTAAGAGCCCTCTTTATTTTCCGTTTTCCGTCCCTCTATCAGCTTCATCAGAGCGCCGAGTGAAAATTCCGAAAGAGTGTCGCTTTCAAAAAGCAGATCGGAAAAGCAGCTGTCATTTCCCAAATGGCAGGCCGGTCCTTCTTTTTTTACGATTATGCTCAGCGCGTCCCTGTCGCAATCGGCCGTGATAGAAACTATGTGCTGCACATTGCCGGAGGTCTCGCCCTTGCGCCAGAGCATTTGGCGCGAGCGGGAATAAAAGCAGGTGCGTTCCTCTTCAATGCTTATCTCAAGGCTCTCGCGGTTCATATAGGCTAAAGTAAGCACCTTTTTTGAGTCCGCGTCCACAACTATCGCGGGTATAAGTCCCTTTTCGTCAAATTTCAGTTCTTCGATATCAAGCATGTTTTCCTCCTATAGCCTAACAAGAATGTTACTTTGGCGCAGCTCTTCTTTAAGCTCTTTTATCTTTACCTCGCCGAAGTGGAATATTGAAGCCGCAAGCCCCGCATCCACCTTGGGAAGCGTTTTGAAAAGCTCTATAAAGTCATTTGTGCAGCCCGCGCCGCCCGAAGCTATCACCGGCACCGAAACGGCCTCGCACACGGCCTTTAGCATAGGCAGATCAAAGCCCTTTTTCACGCCGTCCGTATCTATGCTGTTGACCACTATCTCGCCCGCGCCCATGTCCACACCGCGCTTGATCCACTCAATAGCCTCCATGCCGGTGTCCTCGCGCCCGCCCTTAGCAAATACTCTGAACTCGCCGTTCACTCGCTTTATATCCGCCGAGAGCACGACGCACTGGCTGCCGTAGCGCTTGGCCCCCTCGGCAATCAGCCCCCGGTTGGCCACCGCGCCGGAATTGACGCTTACCTTATCGGCGCCGCATTTCAGCACGCGGTCAAAATCTTCAAGGCTCGCTATCCCTCCGCCAACGGTAAGCGGGATAAAAATATGCTTCGCCACCTCTTTTAAGGCTTCCGTAAAAAGCTTGCGTCCCTCGGAGGAGGCAGTGATGTCATAAAACACCAGCTCGTCCGCCCCGTTTTCGCTGTAATATGAGGCAAGCTCCAAGGGCGAGGAAACGTCGTTCAAGCCTTCGAAGTTCACACCCTTCACTACCCTGCCGTCTTTAACATCCAGACAGGGGATGATGCGTTTTGTTATCATCCTCTCTCTCCTTTTCCGGCGGC
>CAYPAH010000067.1:0-10805 GCA_964408655.1 uncultured Oscillospiraceae bacterium
GTGGGTCTTGGGGTGGTTTCGGGTTATGTGAGGCACCTCGTGATTGGTTTTTTTATCTATTATGTAGTTTAAAAAAGCGATAACGCCATATCCGATAAGCACGCCGATGATGACCGGAAGCGGCGCCGCGATGTTCGGATCCTGGCAGAAAAGCGCGTCGTCGATAAGGTCGAAGCAGACAACGGCGAGCATAACGCCGCCCGCAAAGCTCAGCAAAAGGCTGATCGTCCTGTCGGAATCGCGCCTGCAAAGCGCGCCGACAAGTCCGCCCAGACCGGTTCCGCCTATCCCTGCGACGGCGGTGATGATTAATATCCAAAGAATCGACGGCATTATTTTTTCCCCTAACACAAAACTTGACGAATTCAGTATAGAACGTACACAAGCGCCGGTCAATATGCTATAATAAACGGAAAATAACGATATATATTATGATATGCTCTTGGAGGTAACATGAAGTACCGTATTGGCATTGATCTTGGCGGAACCGGAATCAAGGCCGGGATCATTGACGAAAATGACCAGATCGCCGCTTATTCGACCCGTCCCACCGAAGCTGAAAGACCCTTTGAACAGGTCGTGGAATCCATTGCCGCAGCCGCTCTTGACGCGGCGGAGCAAATGCAGATATCCCTTGCCGACATGCCCTGCGTCGGCATAGGCACCCCCGGCTCGGTGCAAAGAAAATCGGGCAGAGTGCTTCGCGCGGGCAATCTGAACTGGTATGATGTTCCGCTTCGCGAGGAACTGCAAAAATATATGCCCGTGCCCGTTTTTGTGGGCAACGATGCGGACTGCGCGGCGGCGGGCGAGTTTATCGCCGGCGCGGCGAGAGAATATGATAATGTTCTGCTTTTTACGCTGGGTACAGGCGTTGGCGGCGGCATAATCATCGATCGCAAGATATACTCCGGCTCCGACGGTCTGGGAGCCGAGCTTGGCCATATCCCCCTTATGTATAAAGGGGAGCATTGCACCTGCGGGATAGACGGCTGCTTTGAAGCCTATGCCTCTGTTACCGGACTTATTCGCCAGACGAAGGCGGCCATAGCAAAGCACCCCGATTCTAAAATGAACGATATCGCGCGTGAACGCGGGCTCGTAAACGGGCGGACGGCCTTTGATGCGGAGCGCGAGGGCGACGAGGCGGCTCATGCGGTGGTTAACCAGTATATTTCATATGTGGCTGCGGGCATAGGCGGCTGCGTCAATATTTTCCGGCCGGAGATCATTCTTATCGGCGGAGGGGTAAGCAACGAAGGCTCGAACCTGCTTGACAGGCTGAATGAAATGCTTCCGGAATTTGTTTTCGGCAGCGCGTATAACGGAGTGCCAAAGGTCATTCGGGCTACGCTTGGCAATGGCGCCGGCGCCATAGGCGCGGCATATCTGGATATTATGCAAAATTAATGCAACCTTTTTTCCTGCTCATGCGTTTATTTGTCATAACGGAACGGAGGGAAAAAATATGAAAAAAAGATATATTGCGATATTTCTTCTGATAATATTGATCTTCGCCTGCGGCTGCGCCTCAAAAAACTCTATGTATGCCGAGCAAATGACCGCGGCTTCCGCGGCAGCGCCGGCCGCCGAGGCTCCGCAAATGATGATGGAAGAAACTGCCGTTTACGACGCGGCGGGCAGCTATACGGCGCTTGCGGGCGGCGCGGAGGACGTGGTGGCGGAAAACGGCGCGTCCGAAATAAAAGAGGCCAACTATGGCGGACGAAAAATAATCCGCACCCTCTCGCTTGAGCTTTTGACCAACAAATTTGAAGAGCACCTCGCCCTGATAGAAAAGGACACTCAAACGGCGGGCGGATATGTTCAAAATTCCTATGTTTATGGAACAAAGCCCGAAGCCGCGGGAGACCCCGGCAGATCGGCCAACTTTACGCTTCGCATCCCCGTCAAGCAGGTGGACGCTTTCGTGAGCGCGGCCGCGAATTACGGCACGCTTATTTCTCAAAATGAGGACACCGAGGACGTTACGGACAACTATTTCGATATCGAGACGCGCCTTGAGGTCAACCGCACCACGCTTGAAAGGCTTAAAAGCATTCTTGTAAAGACCAATAATCTTTCGGATATCATAGAGCTTGAACGCGAGATAGCGCGCGTGACCGTAGAGATAGAGGATCTCACCACCAGACTTCGCAAATACGACGGCTTGATAGAATATGCGACGGTAAACATCATGCTTCAGGAAGAGCGGATGGCAATAGGTCCCGCCGCCAAAACGCCGTTTGGCAGGCGCGTTAGCGAGGGCTTTACCGAAACTCTAAGCGATGTTGGCAATTTCCTTGAAAATCTCGCTGTGTTCCTTATAGCGGGGCTTCCGGTGATCCTTCCTATAGCGCTTATAGCGCTGTTGGTTCTGTGGCTTCGCAAAAAGAGCATCGAGCGCGACGTCAAAAACGGAATGCCCGCCGGATTTGTGGCATGGCAGAGGCGCGCATGGCGAAAAGACCAGCGGATGATTAAGAAAAACGCGAACAAGGGTATTGACACAGCCGCGCCGCAGGACGCGCGGGAAAATGCCGGTCAGGAGAACGATAAAAATGAAAACTAACAGAATAATACTTGCGCTTTGCCTGATCCTCGCGTTAGCGTTGACGGCTGGCTGCAAATCCGAAGAACAGATAGCGCAGGGCGTGCAGTCCAGCACAGGGGTCAGAGACGTTATTTATAACGAAGCGCCCGAGCCCAAGCTCAGCACGATAGTCGTGGGCGGAAGCGGCGAGGTGAAGACCGTGCCGGACACCGCGAGCATCACCTTCAACATCACGACAAAAGATAAAGAAGCTACCGAGGCGCAGGCCAAAAACGAGGAGATCGTTAAAGAGCTTATAAATACGATGCTCAGCGACGGCATAATGGAAAAGGATATCAGGACTGCCAGCATCAGCCTTTATGAGCAGTATGATTACAGCAAGAGCGAAGCCGTTCTCACAGGATATGAAGCGAGCAGCCGCGTAGAGCTCACCATACGCGAGGTGGAAAATATCGGCGCGATAATCGCCGACGCGCTTGCCGTAGGCGTCACCAATTACGATGGCTTGAGCTTTTCCGCTACCGACACTCAAACGGCTTATGACGCCGCTTTGGCGGATGCGGTCGAGGATGCTCAGCGAAAGGCCGAGGCTATAGCGGCGGCGGCGGGAAGGGAACTCGTTTCGATACACACTATTGAAGAGCAATCGGTGAGCCAGCCCGTGTTTTATGAGACGGCGCGCTCGGACGCTATGGCGAGCGGCATCGCGGCGGCGGATTCAAACGGGATATCCACAGGCGAGGTCACGACTACTGCGCGCATTTCGGTGACATACGAGATAAAGTGATTTTTCAAGTTTTTTTCACAAAGCAGTCCCTTTCATGGGATTGCTTTGTTTTTGATAAGCTGATATAGTAACCAACATGGAAGAAAAACTGTCGTACCGTCCGCTTGTGCTTGCGGACAAGGGGCTGGTGCAAAAATACATTGACTTTTGGGACATAAAGACCGCGGGTCTGCAATTTTCGACCCTGTTTATGTGGGGCTCGGGCGAGCGTATCAGGATCGCCGAGGCGGAGGACGCGCTTTTTATCTCCGTCACGCAGGATGGCAGGTGCATGAGCGTGGCTCCGCTTACCACAAAGCCGGAAAACTATGCGCATATTCTTAAGCTTGCCGAAGAGCATTGCCACGCGCGCGGACAGGCGGCGAGACTTTGCGTTATACCCGAGCAGACCGCCCCGTATATTCGCGAAGCCGGCTTTGAACTAAGCGAGGATCGTGGAAACTACGAATATGTCTATTCCGCGCGCGATCTGATAGAACTGCCCGGAAAAGCGTATCACGGCAAAAGAAATCATATAAACGCATTTCTTATGAACGCGAGCTATGAATATGTAAAAATAGGCTCAAACATGCATGAGGATTGTATGCGGGTGCTTGACGAATGGTCGGCCGATAAAGAAGGCGAGCCGGGGCTCGAGGCCGAACGAAAGGCCATAAGCCTTGCTTTATCCAATATGGAAGCTCTAGGGCTTGTGGGCGGCGGCATCGTGACGGGCGGAAAGCTTGCGGCGTTTTCAATAGGCGAGGCCGTCGGCGGCGACACGGCGGTGATACATTTTGAAAAAGCGCTTGACGAGCGCGGCCTTTTCCCGCTTATCAACAGGGATTTCATCGCAAATGCATTTTCGGATATGCTTTATGTCAATCGCGAAGAGGATATGGGCGACGAAGGGCTTAGAAAAGCGAAGATGTCGTATAAGCCGCTGCGTATGGAAAAAGTGTATACTGCCTGCCGAAAAATATAATAATATGCTCTGCGGCTTGACGCAGCACGGGATTTTAGATATTATGATAGATGTAATTTTATGGGCGCTGCGGATATACCGCCGCCTGTATGAATGAATTGAAAAGGACGGTTATTATTAATGAGCACTAGTGTTACTTCGGGTATTGGCGGATTCTTCAGCAACGGCGGACTTCTTATCATACTGCTTATCGCCATGTTTGCGATTATGATTATCCCCCAGCGCAAACGTGATAAGAAGATCAAGGACATGCTCGCTTCGATAAAGGTTGGCGACCGTGTGCGCACCATCGGCGGCATTTACGGCACCGTCAGCGCTATTAAGGATGACGTTATCACCATCATGGTCGGCCCCGATAAGGTACGTCTGGTATTTACCCGCGGCGCTATCGCGAACGTTGAAAACGTAGCCGTTGAAAACACTTTGGATGAAGAAGTGAAAGAGATAAAAGAGTAAAACATAGTTTTATTAAAAAGAGCGCGGCGTAAACCGCGCTCTTTTGCATTATCACAGTTGTGGCCGCATAGCTTGTAGTATCCTGATATGGCGGAGGAAAAATTATGCGGACTGCCGAAAAACCGGTTTCTTTGTTTATGATAGTGATTAGGGGAGCTTTGATCGGCGTACTGCTGAGCCTGCTTCTGCTTCTGCTTTTTTCTTTGGCGCTGAATCTTGAATGGGTGCAACTGAAAAGCCTTTCAATGGCAACGCTTATAATAAAGATCATATCGGGAGTTGCCGCGGCCATGATAGCCATTATTCAATATAAGCCCCGCGCGCTTATTACCGGCTCGGTGACGGGCGCAAGCTATGCGGCGCTGGCATTTCTGTTTTTTTCCATCGTTTCGGGCAGGTTTATGATTTCATGGACGATACTGGGAGATCTGGGAATTGGCTGCGCATGTGGAGCCGCCGCCGCGATATTCTTAAAAATATTGCGCTCTTAGCGCGAAAGGAGCAGCTTTCACAGCAGGGCCGCGAAGCTGATCCGTCTTGCCTATAAAAATGGCATGTGTTATACTTGTATTCAAATATTCGGCATTTTTACTGTATTTCGGGAGGATATCAAGATGACGAAGGTATGGGCGCACAGAGGTGCGAGCGCATATGCGCCGGAAAACACCATGGCGGCGTTTAAGCTGGCTGTGGAAATGGGTGCTGACGGTATAGAGCTGGATGTGCATGAAAGCAAAGACGGAAAGCTTATGGTCATCCATGACGAGACAGTGGACAGGACAAGCAACGGCACGGGACGTGTGGTGGATATGAGCTGCCAGGAGCTGAAAAGCCTCGATTTTTCAAATGGCTTTGAGCAGTATCGCGGCGCAAGGATACCAACGCTTAAAGAGGTATACGGCTATTTAAGAAATACGAATCTAACGGTAAACGTTGAGATAAAATGCGACGTTATAGTATATTGGGGCATTTGGGAAAAGGTGCTTGAGACCGAGCGCGAGATGGGTATGCAGGGAAGGGTACATTATTCCTCATTCAATCATTATGTGCTTCGCGAGCTGCAAGCTATCGATCCCGAGGTGTCTACAGGGCTGCTTTATATGCAGGCGCTGCTTGATCCGTGGGTATATGCCGATTATTGCAAGGCGCAGGCCATACATCCGTATTTCCGCAACGTTATGGAATGCCCCGGCCTTCTGGAGGGTTGCCGCCGCACCAACACGCAGATCAACGCATGGACGGTGAACGACGCGGAATCCATTAAACAGCTGGCGGATGAAGGCATAAACGCCATCATCACAAATATGCCCGATCTTGCGCGCAAAATAATAGGATAACAGATATAAACAAAAAAGGAGCACAGCCTGTCGCCGTGCTCCTTTTGTTTTGCCTATCAATCGTCGCCTGTGTCAAATGCCTCCAGCCTGCTCTTCTTTGGCTGCGGCTTTGTGTCGCCGTGCTTTGCCATGCATATCGGGATTATCGCGCTTGCTACCATAAAAGCGCCGTAGGGGAACAAAAGCTCATAGCCGAACCATTGCAGCAGATAGCCGGAAAATATCGGGGTTATCGTTTGCGCGGCCATTGAACAGGTGTAGTAATATCCCGTGTATTTGCCAACGTTGCCAAGACGGCTGATCTCCCATACCATCGGGAAGGTGTTCACGGTGACGGCGGCCTGGGCAAAGCCTATGCAAATAAAGATCAAATAAAGGAAGGGTGAAAAGTTTCTGCCGAACACCGCGCCCGCGAGAAATGAAAGCGCGCAGACGCAAAGGCCGATAACAATGACTTTTTTGCGCCCTACGCGGGCTGATATCATGCCTACCGGAAGATATGATATCACCGCGCCTACAGTAGCTACCATCAGACAGGTGGAGGCGTGTTGCAGTCCTCCGCTCCAAAAGGCTGTGGCATATTTGCTAAAGGCCGTGGTGATAGCGTTATAACCCATGAACCAGAGAGCGACGCAGGCAAGTATCATTATGAGGCTTCGCCTTACACCGGAGGGCAGCTTTTCCCTGCCGTTCTCTTCAACCGTTTTAGATTGATCCTCCTCCTCCGAAACCCCGTAGTTTATCTCCTTCATTGCCTGCACGAGCTTTTTTTCTCGAATAGTCGCAACGAGAACGGCTATGGCCGCGAGCATCAAAAGTGCGACGGATAAAAACAGGGGGAAGTAATTGCTTGTTCCGTTTGCCGCGCTTTTTACGACCAGCTTTATCATAATAAGCGTGTAAAGCCCGCCGAAAGCGCCCATGAGGTTTATTATGGCGTTGCCCTGGCTTCTGAGCGGTTTGGGCGTCACGTCCGCCATCAAGGCTACCGCCGGAGAGCGGTATGTTCCCATTGAGACGAGCAGCAGGCCGAGGATGATGATAAATGGCAAAATGCTTGCCTGCGAATAGCCGGCCGAGAAAGCGTTGGCAAGAAGGGGAAGCAATATCATAAGACATGCCGAGATAAGCGTTCCTCTTATGATAAAGGGAATGCGAACGCCTTTTTTATCGCTTATGGCTCCGAAAACGGGCAGAAGGAAAAGCGCCACCACATTATCTAAAGCCATGATAACGCCCGAGGGACCGTCCTTCACATTATATGTGTCTCGCAATATAAGCGGGATAATGGTGTCATACATTTGCCAAAAGGCACATATGGAAAAAAAGGCCAGACCAACCAAGAATGTACGCTTGTAATTAAGTTTCATATGCCGAATTACCGCCTTGTGCAGGAATTTGTTATTGAGAGGGGATGACCGTATATGATTATATAATCAAAAGCCGCATAAAGCAATGATACGCAGATATATAATCTATAGCGCATAAAAGTGTTTTTCTTTTTTGACAGCGTGCTATAATCAATATACAAGGTCAAATTATGTTTCTAATTGTCGTACATTTTTTGCAAAGCAAATAAAACTGAATGAGGAGGATACCGATTTGAAAGAATTGATGTTAGGCAATGAGGCGGTCGCACGCGGCGCGTATGAAGCGGGCGTAACGGTCGTCAGTTCCTATCCGGGAACGCCGAGCACGGAAATCACAGAATGTATCAGCACTTACCCCGAGATCTACAGCGAATGGGCTCCCAATGAAAAGGTGGGCGTTGAGGTTGCTTACGGTGCATCCGTCGGCGGTGCGCGCTCAATGAGCTGCATGAAGCATGTTGGACTCAACGTGGCTGCCGACCCGACCTACACGGCTGCCTACGAGGGAGTAAACGGAGGACTGGTGCTCGTCGTTGCGGACGATCCCGGAATGCATTCGTCCCAGAACGAGCAGGATACCCGCTTCCATGCCCGCGGAGCTCATCTGCCCCTGCTTGACCCTTCCAATTCGCAGGAGTGCAAGGATTTCGTTAAGCTCGCATATAAACTCAGCGAAGAATACGATACCCCGGTCATCGTTCGTCTTACCACGCGCGTAGCTCATGCCCGTACGCTGGTTGAGACTGCGGCGCGCGAAGAAGTCGCTCTCAAGCCCTACGAAAAGAATGCGCAGAAATATATTTCGGTTCCCGCCAACATGATCCGCCGCCATCCCTTCGTTGTGGAGCGCGAGCAGAAAATGGCCGAGCTGGGCAACACCCTTTCCATCAACCGTGTGGAATGGGCCGGCAAGGAACTTGGCGTTATCACCAGCGGCGCGGCTTACAACTATGTAAAAGAAGCCCTGCCCAACGCTTCCGTACTCAAGCTCGGCATGGCATATCCTATGCCCCGCAAGCTTATCGAGGACTTTGCAAAGCAGGTAAAAGAGCTGGTCGTCATCGAGGATATGGAGCCCTTCTATGAGGACGCCATCAAGAGCTGGGGCATCCCCTGCTCCGGCAAAGATAAGACCGGCCTCGTGGGCGAACTCTTCACCCATAAGCTCGAAGCAAAATTCGCCGGCGGCAAGAACTACGGCCCGATGTCCACTCAGGATATCCCCGTTCGTCCTCCGGTGCTTTGCCCCGGCTGCCCGCATCGCGGACTGTATTACATAATGAGCAAGCTCGGTCTCACCGTAATGGGCGATATCGGCTGCTATACCCTTGGCGGCATGGCTCCCCTGTATGCTACCGATAGCTGCACCTGCATGGGCGCGAGCATCGGCATGGCTCACGGCATGGGCAAGGCCAGAGGCGCCGAGCAGCGCAAAAAGACTGTCGGCGTTCTGGGCGATTCCACCTTCTGCCACAGCGGAATGACCGGACTTCTCGACATGGCCTATAACGGAAACTGCGGAACCGTTATTATCGCCGATAACAGCATCACCGGCATGACGGGTCACCAGAACAACCCGATGAACGGCAAGAATATCCACGGCGAGCCCGCTCTGGCTCTCAATGCCGAAAAGCTTTGCGAAGCCATGGGCGTCAAGCATTGCGTGGTCGTAGATCCCTTCGACGTTGCCGCACTCGAAAAGGTACTCAAGGAAGAGACCGCGCGCGACGAACTTTCCGTCATCATTACGCGCCGTCCCTGCGAGCTGATCGCGAAGCATGACCGCACTCCCATCCATTGCGACACTGAAAAGTGCAAGAAGTGCCTCATGTGCACCAAGATCGGCTGCCCCGCCATCGTCAAAAAGGCCGACGGCGTGTGGATCGACCCGACCCAGTGTGTCAACTGCGGACTCTGTCAGGAGCTCTGTAAGTTCGGCGCGCTCGTTAAGTAAGGAGGTACGGCAATATGTTTAATATCGTAATTGTGGGCGTTGGCGGACAGGGAACGCTGCTGGCCAGCAAGATCCTCGGTTATCTGGGCAACGTGAACGGTTATGACGTTCGTGTCAGCGAGGTTCACGGAATGAGCCAGCGCGGCGGCAGCGTCGTGACCTATGTGCGTCTTTCCAACGACCAGCCCATCTATTCTACCATCGTCGCGCAGGAGCAGGCCGATGTAGTGCTCGCCTTCGAGAGCCTCGAGGCCGTGCGCGCGCTGCCCTATCTTAAGCCGGAAACCGGAACGATGATCGTCAATACGCAGGAGATCCTCCCCATGCCCGTTATTATCGGACAGGCGGAATATCCCAAGGATTGCCTCGAGCGCATCCATAAGGCCTGCAAAAACGTTGTCGAGCTCGACGCCACCGGCATCGCTACCGAGTGCGGCACCTTCAAGGCCGCCAACGTAGTGCTCCTCGGCGTGCTTGCCAAAAAGCTGCCCTTCAGCCATGAGGACTGGATGCACGCTATCGAGAACAACGTAAAAGAAAAGTTCATCGATATGAACAAGGTAGCCTTTGACAAGGGCTTCAATCTGTAAGAGAATATAGTTAAGGGAGAACGCGGGTTACCCGCGTTCTCTTTTTAGGAGGAAGCATGAGAAAGATACGATTGATAGCTACGGGCGGAACGATCGCCTGCCTGCCTTCGGAAAACGGGCTGGTGCCGGGCATGGACGCCAAGGCGCTTTTGAAGCTTGTGGATATAGATCCCGAAGGAATAGACTGTGTGGATCTTTTTTCTATGGATTCGAGCAACATTCAGCCGGAGGAGTGGCTGCAGATCGCGGCGGCTGTGAACGACGCTGTGGAAGCGGGCTATAACGCCGTAGTTATCACCCACGGAACAGACACCATGGCCTATACGGCCAGTATGCTCAGCTTTCTTCTGCAAAACATACCGGTTCCGGTCATACTTACCGGCGCGCAGTTCCCAATGGTCTATCCCGATTCCGACGGACGCAGAAATTTGGGCAAAAGTATAATTGCCGCAAGGCTGATGTCAGGCGGCGTATACGTTTGCTTTGGCAACGCAATAATTCGCGGATGCCGCGCGGTGAAAACGCGAACCACCTCGCTAAACGCCTTTGAGTCGATAAACGCGCCTTATGTGGGCACGGTGGTGGACGGACGCTATATCCCTATTGCCGAAAAACACGCGGCGGCCATATATCGTTATTATGATAAGCTGGTTTCGGATGTGGCGCTTATCAAGCTTGTGCCGGGAACGAGCCCCGCGCTCTTTCACGCGCTGCCCGGCTGCGGCTACCGCGGGCTGGTGGTGGAAGCGTTCGGCCTGGGCGGCGTGCACAGCATTCGCCGCGACCATACCGA
>CAYPAH010000068.1:0-10663 GCA_964408655.1 uncultured Oscillospiraceae bacterium
TTTCCACAGGAAGTCAGCAGAAAAAGCATGCATAAAAAAAAGAAAAGGCCGTTTCAAAAACGGCCTTTTGCTTTTTTATAGCCTATATTCTCGCGATCCGGCGGGTATCACCGCAATAAGAGCGCCTGCTTAGAGCGTTCATTGCACGAACAACCCGCGTTCCTGACGATATTTAACTATGTCCTCATCGATAATATGTCCACCCTCTATCACAACAGCCTTTTTCATTCGCGCGGGAAGCTTTCCCTCCAGCACGGGGTCGATCATCGTGCACAGCTTTTCGCTGATTATCCGCGTTACGGTATGCGGAAACATAGCGGGAGTATTATCCACGGCGTAATGTATAACGCCGTCCACCGTGTAAACGGGCTCGTCTATAGTGGTCGGGTGCGAGGTCTCTATCTCAAGCTCCTGATCGCAGCTTATATCAATAATAAGCGTTCCCCTTTTCAGCCTTTGAAGATCCCCTCTGTATATCACGCGATCCTTTCTTTTTATATCCCAAAGCACGCAGTTGATTATCACATCGTATTCGGGCAGGTTTTTCTTAAAAAGCTCCTCCTGCTTATAGGTGTAAAGATCCACCTGCGCGCCAAGACCGTGCAATATTCTCAGCGCTCCCTTGGCCGTCTGTCCGCGCCCCAGTATGGCGACCTTGGTCTCATAGGGCATTTTTCCGCAATAACGAAAAGCGTGAAGCACCGCCGCCTCGCCCGCCACCTCGCGGTTGCGGTAAAACACATATCTTCCGCCTTCATAAATGCTTTCCCAGGCAAGAACAGTATGCCCTCCCTTTAATACGCGGGAGGTAAAATCCACCATCTGTACCGCGTGCGCCCAGCCAAAGAGCAGCTTCGGCGTTTTCAGCTCTTCAAGATAATCGGCGTCCCCCAGCTTTACGTCGCAGATAATGTCGCAGTCAAGCGCCTGCTGCCTTGAAACGATATTCGCGCCCGCGGCGGCGTATTCCTCATCTCCTATGTTGATCGATCCCCCGTAGCCAGTCTCAAAAAACAACTGCCCTGTATTTCGAATGCCGCCCATGTCCTTTGGCAGCAGGGCGCGGCGCCCCTCGTTGTTTTTATGGCTTATAAGCAAGCCCATAGTTTTCATGGCGATCTCCCCCCTCCTTTTTTTGTCAGTTTTTGTTTGTATAATATTATAGAAGCAATACCCTTTTATTATGCCTTATCGCTTTCGCTTTGTCCAACAGTCCGCACGAAAAGACAAAAAAAGACCCGAACAGGTCTTTTCGTAACAGCGGCACTTCATCTTGGCTTCTTTATTCCCTGGAAATAAGCAAAGCATAAGCCCCGCGGCAAAAACGCTGCGGGGCTTAAAAATGCAAGCTTTAACCGCTTAGGAATCGGTAAAGCTGAAGCTTATCTCTTCGCCGTGCGCGAAATAACGCCTTCCCATCTCGTCATGCGCGCCTTGTGAAAGCGCGGGGGCCTCCTGCACATAAGCCTCGGGTACGGTGATAGCGCCGCTTTCCTCTATCAGTTCATAGCTCACCCTGCCCGCAATGCTGACAAACATAATGATTATCAGCAGTATGGGGACGGCTATCACCGCCACGAGCAGCCACACGGGCAGCCTATCCTTGAGAGGCTCAACAACAGGCGTCATGTTTTCCGGAAGCGTCTCGCCGCAGGCGGGACATACCTTCCATGTGCATTCCACCGGCGCATTGCAAGCGGGGCAAAGATTTTTAAGAGTTTTGCCGCAGCCGGGGCAGCGCGAATATTCCGGCTCTATATGAGCGCCGCAGGCGGGACACTGCATACGGCTGTGCTTGCCGCGGATCACCAGATATACGATAAGGCCGATAAGGCTCGGCACGAACACCGCTATAAGCGTCCACATCACGGCATCCATTTCGCGGCTTTTTGCGTCCCGATAAACATATATGCCGATAAGCACGGGAACAGCGAATACCATAATCAAGATCACGGGGAAAATTATCAGAGCTGAGATACTAGCCATAACACAACTTCCTTTCTATCTGCAAAAATAACGGTAAAAAAACCTGCGGCTATAAGGCTTGCGCCCCATAGCGCGAGAGCGGCGCAGCCCGCCGCCGTGTTGAATAAGAGCAGAACGCAGCCAAAGGCCACTGCCGCCGCGTTCCACAAAAATGACGCAAACGATAGAAACACGGCGCATTTCCGCTGCCGCCGCCTTTGCCGCTCCCTTGCAAGCATCGCCTCCGTTATGCGCGGAGGAGTGTTTGCGTTAAAGTCAAAAGTCATTTTCATCGCCAAGCGCCTCCTTGAGCAATTCGCGCGCCCGCTTCAGGCGCGACTTCACAGTTCCTGCCGGAAGACCCATTATGTCCGCCGTCTTCTCCACATTTCTATCCTCGAAATAATGAAGTATCACCACCGTTCTGTATTTTTCCGCCAAGCCGTTCACGGCTGAAACAAGCTCGGAATGATCGTCCCTTTCGGGAGAGGGCAGTTCTTCAAGCAGCCGCGTTTTTTCCTCGCTGCTTTCAAAAGCGTCAAAGAGCGGCCGGCGCTTGATTTTTCGCAGCCTGTCCCGGTAGCTGTTGACGCAAATGGCGGTGAGCCATGCCTCAAACGGCTCTTTTGCTGAAAAGGCGCCGTATTTGCTATATGCCTTGAGCCATGTTTCCTGATAAAGATCCTCGGCGTCCTGCCGGTTTTTCGCAAGATGCAGGCACAAGCCGAAAAGCCGCCTTCCATATTGCTCGATCAAACTGTCAAACAGGCCGCTCACCCCCTTTCATAAGCATATACGCCAAGTAT
This sequence comes from uncultured Oscillospiraceae bacterium, assembly GCA_964408655.1. Lineage (GTDB taxonomy): Bacteria > Bacillota > Clostridia > Christensenellales > CAG-138 > JAQVRG01. The sequence goes on from CAYPAH010000068.1 coordinate 2,772, forward strand.
ATCAAAAAGGTTCGATTTGGAAAATGCGATATTCGCGCCGAAAAAAAAGCAGCCCGCAAAGGCAGGCTGAAAAAACATACTTAAAGCATCAGGCTTATCGCTTGGCGACAGCCTGCACGAAAATCGTCAATAGCTGCTCCGCCTGCTCCCGCTCCCGCTTGTCAAGGGGAGTAAGCAGTGAGTTCAGGTCATGCTCGGGAACGGGTCTTGCGTTGCCAAACACGATATGATCCGCGGAAATATCCAGCGCCCTGCACACCTTGGCAAGGCTTTCGGTGGTCATACGCTGCTTGCCAAGTTCGATAGAAGCGGCAAACTGAACTGAAAGACCCGCAAGCTCCGCCATCTTTTCACGGGTCAAGCCCATTTCCTCGCGGCGCCTTCTGACTCGCATACCAATTTCCTTTGTAGACGTATCAGGCATGGCAACACCTCCTATAGTTTGTATTGTAGGTGTTGCTATTGTTGTCATACATCAACTATAATGGTATTATTATCCATCATAAAAGATATTTCTTTGTGTTGAATATAGAACGGAGCAAAATATGGAAGACAAGCAAGCGGGAGAGCAATTATTCGGATATCTCTCTACCCTCCCCGCCGATATCAAAAAAGAGCTTGAGCAGGACGAGCTATACCGCAGTTTCAGCTTAGAGCAGGAAAGGCTCGTTGAGCTTACATGGCAGTCGCTGGCGCAAATGCTCAAGGAGGAAAGTCCCCGGCTTAGCGAGCAAAGGGCAAGGGTAGCCCTTCTCGAAAAAAAGATGATTGAAAAAGCCGAAAAATACTTGGCGGCAAAAAATGAAAGCACACCACCCAAAAACAGCGCTCAAAAATGAACGCTGTTTTTTATTTCACTTTATTAAATCGTGCGAATCGTCACTCATGCTCCTTACAGGCAAGCTCGCTGACCCTCAGCCTTATTATCGCCACAGAAGCAAGCGCGGCCTCGGGTATATCCCAATCAGTTTTTCCGCTGTAATGCTGCATTATAAGCTCAAAGGCGTGCAGCTTTTCTTCTTTGTCATTCACAAAGTCTATGTCGCCCTGCCCTATAACGCTTTGAAAGCCATACGAGAAGGAGCAGGCCGTCTCTCCCGAATTGAGCTTATGCTTCAGGTCAAGCTCAAAGCCCACATGCGGCTGCGCCTTTATAAGCTCTATCTTTTTGCCCTCGTTAGCGCTGTGAAAATAGAATACGCGCCCCTCTTCTTTTTCTTCAAAGCCGAAGTTCAAGGGCAGTATATATACTCCCTCGCCGTCCTTAAAGCCCAGGCGGCAGCAATCGCATGAGCGGATCATTTCGTTTATTCTTGCGCCGTCCGTTACTTCTCTGTCTTTTCTTCTCATAAGCCGTATTCCTTTCGCCGTTTCTTTTCTTTAAGCATACCATGCAAATACGAAGTCCGGTATGCTTTTAGCATAGCCGTATTTGCGCGCCGCCGCAAGCCTTGATATAATTAGCTGAAAACAGAGTTGGGAGCGGCTTTTGGCATGGAAGAAATATCAGAGCTCAAGGTCATTGCGCGCATACGCAGCGACTTTACGACCAAATTCGGCATACCCCGGCAAAGCGGCCTTGCTTCTGCGCAGAGATCCCTCATCATATTCGAAAAGGAATACCGCGACGCAAACGCGCTTCGCGGTCTGGAGGGTTATTCGCATATCTGGCTTATCTGGGGCTTTTCCGAAGTGCATCAGGACGGATTTTCTCCTATGGTAAAGCCGCCGCGTCTTGGCGGCAACAAGCGCATGGGTGTTTTTGCCACGCGCTCGCCCAACAGGCCGAACCCGATAGGGCTTTCCTCCGTGCGCCTTGAGGGAATGGAGGCTCGCGAGGGGCTTGGCACGGTGCTTTATGTTTCTGGCGCCGACCTTATGGATAAAAGCCCGATATACGACATAAAGCCGTATCTTTCATTCACCGACAGCCATCCCGATGCGAAAAACGGCTTTGCCGCCGAGCATTATGACTATAAGCTCGAGGTGGAGTTTCCCGAGCCGTGGCTTGGCATGATAACCGGAGAAAAACGCGAGGCTTTGATAGAAGCCTTAGCGCAGGATCCGCGCCCCGCCTACCGCGACGATCCGGACGAGCGCTACGGCTTTGAATACGCCGGCTTCGACATTCGCTTTAAGGTGAAAGACGGGGTGCTTCGCGTGTGCGAGATAGTTAAGCTGTAAAAAAGGCGGGGAGTCTTCCCCGTCCTTTTTTATTTGATAAGGCTTTTTATTCCTCTTTGCTCTTTTTTTCCTCATAAGGCCGCACAATGCGGCTTTGCACAGGCTCGTTTATAATATAGCAGAGAGTGAAGTGCAAAAGCGAAAAAAGCAGCAGCAGGAGCGGCAAAATCGAAAACGGAAACAGCATCACCGAAACGAGAGCGAATATCAGCGCCGATACGATCATCAAAAGATCGCTCTTCCATTCCAAGGCCATCATTGCGGCGGAGTTTTTCATAATGTCGCCAAAGCTCAGATCGAGCATGGCTAAAAGCACGAAGCTCCAGCTTGCGCGAACTATAAAATAAAGCAGAACGCACAGGCCGATGGCCGAAAACACTATGCCGAATATGCTCTCGGCATTGCTCAGGCCAAGGCTCAAAAGATAATAGCTCGCAAAATATCCCGCGCCGCAGAAGAGCCCCATCAGCAAGGACTTTAAAAAGCTTTCTTTAAATTCCTTCCAAAAGTCCTGAAAGAGAAAGCAGCGCCCGTCGATAACGAGCTTTATGCACACCCTGTCGAGCGCGCAAAGAGCGGCGGGCAGCGTTATGAGCGGCAGCGAAAAGGCGACAAAGAGCAAATTGGCGCTCACAAGCGTCCAGAAATTATTTTTAACGAGAAAAAGCCAGCGCGCCGCTCCCCCTTCGGGTTCGGGCCTGCACACGCCGTCTTTTTCATAGTTCTTTTTTAAGCCGTCAAATATGGACATCAGTTCTTCATACCCGTCATTACTATTCCTTCAATAAAGTATTTCTGCCCGAATAAGTAAAATATTACACCGGGAAGGAAGGAAAGGCAAGTGGCGCACATGATCTTTGACCAGTCGGATTTAAGCGAGCCTCTGAACATTGAAAGTCCTATCGCGATAGTGTAGTTTTCGGGGCTGTTGATATAAATGGTCTGCTGTAAAAGATCATTCCACATGGTGACGAAGAGAAGCAGCGCCACAACTATCATGGCGGGACGTATCGCCGGAACTATGATATTGGTGAGTATCCTAATATAGCCCGCGCCGTCTATCATGGCGGCCTCGTCAAGCTCTCGCGGGATAGTGTTGATGAACTGGCGGATAAGAAAAATGTTAAACGCGCCGCCGCCGCAGAAATACGGGATTATCAGCGGAAGATAGCTGTCCGCAAGATGCAGCCCGCGCGTCCACATGATATAAAGCGGGATGAGCGTGACCATGGTCGGCAGAAGCATGGAGCCGACGCAAAGCGTAAAGAGCGTCTTTTTGCCCGGGAAGCGCAAGCGCGCAAAGGCGTAGCCGCAAAGCGTAGCGGTGAGCGTGCCGCCGATCATCGAGGGCAGTATTATCGTCATGGTGTTGCCGAAATACTTCCAGAACGGAAAATAATCAAGCGTTTCTTTATAGTTTGAAAACAGCCACTGGCTTGGAAAAAACTCCGGCGGCCACGCATAAAGCTCGGCATTGGTCATAAGGCTCGAACGGAATATCCACCAGATAGGGAGCAGCACGAGGAATGTGAGTATAAGAAGAATGATGATAGCCGCCGCGTTGCCTATTTTTTCGCGCTTTTTGCGGCTTTTATAAAGGCTTTTGCCATTTGTCCGCACGCTTGCTTCGCTCATTTGCCGTCCCCTCCCTCATAGAATATCCAGCTTTTTGACGTTGCAAAAAGTATGATGGTGAAAATCGCTATCAGAATAAAGAACACGAAGGATATCGCGCAGGCATAGCCTATCTGATTGGAGAGGAAGGCATAGCGATACATAAGGTAGGTCATAAACATAGACGCCTTGCCCGGCCCTCCGTTCGTCAGCGCCAGCGCGGGAGTGACGATCTGCATATTGGTGATAAGGCTCATCAGCAGGTTATAGAAGATTATCGGCGTCATGCAGGGAAGCGTTACATTGATAAAGCGCTGCCATGCGTTCGCGCCGTCTATCTTGGCGGCCTCGTGATACACCCTCGGCACGTTTTGCAGCCCCGCAAGGAAAATAACTATCAAATTGCCCGAAAGCCACACGGCGATGAGCGCGAGCGATGGCACGACAAGCTTAGAATCCGCGATGAACTTCACCTTGTTTATGCCGATAGTGGAAAGAATGTAATTGAAAAAGCCGAAATTGCTCTCATAGAGCCATGACCAGCCGATATAAACAGCCACCGCGGGCAATATATAGGGCAGATAAAACACCGCGCGGAAAAGCCCGCGGGCGGGTATTTTCCTATTCAGAAGCATTGCGACAAGCAGCGAATAGACCATGCTGCCTATCACGGAGATAATAGCGAAATAGACCGTCGCCTTGATGGATTCCTTAAAATAGGGGTCTGAGCTGAAAAGGCGAATATAGTTATCAAGGCCGGTGAACACCGGCGCAGTAGCGCCCTTCCATTTAAAAAAGCTTATGCCGAACACGCCCATAAGCGGAAGATAGGTGATGAACACCAGGCCGATAAACGCCGGGATAAGGCAGAGGTAAGCCGTGCGCGCTTCCCGCTTTCTCATTGGCGTGTCAAGGGGTTTTATCTTTACGGGTCTTTCCATTGCAGATACCTCAAAGGGGGATGTTTTTTAAGAAATGAGACGCCCGTCGCGGGAAACGCGCCCGGGCGTCTTTTTCATCGTTTCAAAGAGGGAGGCCGCTTATCAGCCGTTGCCCTCATAGGCGGAGACAAGCGCATCGTAGTTTTCGTTGATAGCGTCCGCCGCGCTCATGTTGCCCGTCCATACCTCGCCCAGCACGGACTGCAAAAGGTTATTGAAGTCAATGGTGTTATTCACAAAATACCATGAGGTGGACTCGGCATGTTCCATAGCGTAATCGACCACCGCGCTCTTATATTCCTCATAAGGCGGGTAATTGGGGTTGTCGACCCACTTATGCGTAAGCTCTTCGTCAGTATACCATTTCTCAAGTATAGGCATCCAGATGCCGCTTTCGATAAGCGCCCAGCTGTTTTCCTCCTGCATATACCATCTTATCCATTCCATAGCCTCGGCCTGATGCTCGCCCTGGCTGAACACTACGTTAGGGCCGCCGGTGCAGATGGTCACCTTTTCCTTCATATAAGGCAGCACGGCCACGCCATAGTTCAAGCCCTCGTCGCGGGCGCTTGCCATGCAGGTGCCAACGTTCCACGCGCCGCCCGTCGCCATGGCGCAGGTGCCGGCGATGATGGAGCGCTGCATACCGTCGTCAGTCGTTCCGGTGGAAAGAGGCGCGACATGATCGACAAGGTAAAGATCGGCGACCTTCTGAATAGCCTCGATAGCGGCGGGATCGTTGATGGTAACGGCGCTGCCGTCCTCGTTATAGAAGCCGGAGCCGTTGCTGAGACACCATGTTTCAAGCTGCCAGGTGAGGTTTTCGACCATAGCGCCGTACTGAACGATATTGTTGGCGTCAAAGCCGGGATCGTTCGGGGTCTTTCCGTTTTTATCAAGGGTCAGCTTTTTCGCGGTCTCTACGAACTCATCCCATGTCCACGCCTGCTCGGCCGCGGCGGGAGGGTAGGCTACGCCCGCTTTATCGAACATATCCTTGTTGTAATAGAGAAGCAGAACTTCGTTGGCGGCGGAATAAGCCACGGGCTGTCCCTGATATTTGAAGGTAACGCAGTCAAGAGGCTTGGAGTCGCCCTCGCCATACATCGTTGAGATATCGGCAAGAAGTCCCTGCTCGGCAAACTGCAATACGCCGGCCTCGCTCATTATTCCGCAGTCGGGCAGCTCGCCCGCCGTGGCCATGGTGTTGAGCTTGGTAACGTAGGTCTCGTTGGGGATGGCGACGACCTCGACCTCTATGCCCTCCTGCTCGCCGTTGAACTTATCGGCAACGGCCTGAACGGTAGCGGCTTCATCGGGCGTTCCCCAGAAGGAATAGGTGATATGAACCTTTTCGCCTGCCGAAGCAGTCTCTTCGGCCGCGGGCGCGGCTTCTGTCTTAGGAGCCTCCGCCGCCGGCGCAGCTTCCGCTGCGGGTGCGGCAGGCTGGCTGCATGCGGCCATGGACGCCGCCATCAGAACACAAAGCAGCAAAGCAAGCATTCTTTTGATCTTCATTGTTTTTCCCTTCCTTATTCATTTTATTATTATACAGCAACTTCCTGCCGTGTATAAACAATCACTTTTCCCCTATCAAGGCCTTGAGCCAAACGAGCATTTCGCCCGGCTCGCGGTTGCACCAGAGAAAATACGGTATCGCCCTGAGCTTTTCGCCCACCATGTGAAAATCCGGCTCTCCGTAAAGCGTTCCGGCTTCGGCCAGCCCGTTTTTCAGCCTGAAGCCGTCAAATTCCAGCGCGGGCAGCCCTTGGGGTAGCTCTTTGTCAAGCTCGCCGCGCTTTATTCCGGCCTTGGGCGAAACATAGAGCGAGGCAAGATTTTCGCCGTTGTCCGTCTGCTCCAGACAATAAACATAGGGTCCCATGCAAAGGGCTACCCTTCCCGCGTCGGCTCGAACTCTCTCGTCCGCCGCAAGGAACACGGGGTTGATCTCGCCCTTCAATATAAATTCCTGCTTCTGCGCCCTTGAGAGCGCCAGAACAGCATATCCGTTTTCCACCACGGGGCTGATCTTCGCTCCGTCCAGAGTGAAGCATACATTTTTATAATAGGCGGGTATTCTTACTCTAAGCGTGAAGGGGCGGGCTTCATTTGAGCTTACCCTTATGCGAAGCGTTCCGCTTTGCATAAGGGAGGCTTCCATTTCAAGCTCTATCCCGCTGCCTTGCAGCTCCGTTTTCATTGTGGAGGAGATAAACTGGTTTATATAGATGGACTTATCGTCCTCCGAATAGATATAGCGCCCCAGTGAGGCAAGCGTGCGCGCCACATTCGGCGGGCAGCAGGCGCAGGGGAGCCACGCCTGACGCACGGGCTTCACATGGCTCATTGAGCTTGAGGGCAGGCAGTTATCCGGCCACAGCTCCAAAGGATTAACGTAAAAATAGCTGTTCCCCTTGATCGAAATGCCCGAGAGCACGGTGTTGCAAAGCGCGCGCTCCACAGCGTCGTAATACCTTGCGTCCCGCATCAGCGAGGACATGCGCGAACCGAACATCATAAGCCCGACGGAGGCGCAGGTCTCGCAATAGGTCCTTTCGTTGGGAAGGTCGAAATCGGCGGTGAAACGCTCAAGATGTCCCGAAGAGCCTATGCCTCCGGTTATATACATGCGCCGCGCGGTCACATTTTCCCACAGGGCGCGACAGGCGTTTTTAAGCTCTTCATCGCCGCATTCGCGGGCTATATCCGCCATCGCGCTGCACATATACATCGCGCGCACGGCGTGACCCTCCGCGCTGCGCTGCTCAGCCGGACGGCACTGCGTCTGCGCATATTTCTCGTCATAATCCCTGAATTCCGGAAAGATGCGCTTGTTCGCGTTCCTTTCGATCTCATTCATCAGATAGTTGGGTCTTTTGCCGCGCTCTGAGATAAAGAATCGCGCAAGCTCGAGATATTTTTTCTCTCCCTTTATCTTATAAAGCTTAAAGAGCGCAAGCTCTATCTCCTGATGTCCGGGATAGGCGCGTATCTTGCCCTCCTCCTCTCCGAAAACGGAGCAGATAAGATCGGCAAAGCGGCAGGCCGTGTCCAGAACGCCGGGCTTGCCGGTCGCGCGGGCATAGGCGACGGCCGCTTCGAACAGGTGCCCGGCGCAGTAGAGCTCGTGCCCCTGCCGCAGGTTTTGGA
>CAYPAH010000069.1:0-10493 GCA_964408655.1 uncultured Oscillospiraceae bacterium
GCGTTTTGCTGCTTTTCCTGATAGCTAAAGGGTATCTGCGTATAAAAGAGGCTGCTCATCTCGTTGCCGAACTGCATTTGCTGAACGAATTGCGAGCCTATCTGCCCCGCCTGCTTCGCGTTTGACGATTCCGCCGCCGTCGCGCTTTCCGTAAGAGCGGCCACGCGGGAAGAGAGAGAGGGGACGGCCTTTTGCAATGCCCGTCCGAGAGAAGCGCTTTCCTCGGGCAAAAGCTTTGGGAATATAGAGCGCAGCGCGTTTGAAACGGTGTTTTCATCAAAGGCGGGCGTTCCGCCGGAGGGAAGGGGGGCGCTGCTCTGCGCCTTATCCTGCGCGGCGGCAGGCGGCGCTTCGTTTAAAGAAGGGGCGGCGGGCGGGTTTGGCGCCGCGCCTTGAGCCTTGCCCGCTTCCGGGCTTTGCTCGGGCAGCGCTTGCGCGTTTTGCGTTTGCGCCTGTGCGGCGGAGGCTATAAGCGGCTCTGAACTGGGGCTGAGCGGGCTTTGCGCGCCTGCCTGTTCAGGCGTGCCTGCAATATTACCAGCGCCGGACTGCACGCCCTCCTGCGGCCGTGAGAGCGCGTTTTTTATTGCGGACGCAAACTCTTCAAGCTGCACGGGAGACTGCAAAAAATTCTGAAAGGCTTCTATGTTTTCGGGGGTCGCCGCTATGTTTGAGGCGGCGAACACCGCGGCCTGCTCGGGCAAAAGAGCGGGAGCGGACTGAGATACGAGTGAAAAGCGCGCAAGAGACTCGGCGTTCACGGGCAGATCGAGATTGCGCAGCAGATTGGCGGCCGCAACATTTGCCCGGCTGGGAGGGAGCTGAAGCTGCATAAGCTCAAGCTCGGTAAGCGGGATATCGGCGGTGACGGGCTGGCTGTTCACAGAGATCAGGCGAAGCCTTACAGCGCCGCTCTCGCTGCTCGTGAGCTGCATGGTCAATGTATCCTGAGCCTCTATCGCCTGTCCCGCCTGCATAGAGGCATGAAGCTCCGTGCCGTCGGGCAGCGTGAGGGTAAGCCCTCCCGCGTCCGCTTGTGAAACAACGGCTTCTACGGTATCTCCCGCTTGAAGCTGCGAAAACGGATCAGCGCCCTTTATGCCGGAAACAGGCGTGCTTTGCTGAATGGGGCGAATGTTTTGTATCTGAATGAGATGTTCCATAAAAAAATACCAGCCTGTGAAAGATTTTGCGCGCCTTTTTGTTAAAATCATTATAACATATATACATCTGTAATATCGTGTGTTTTAGCCCTTTGATTTAGCGCTCTAAAGCGCTTGAAACGCCGTTTTTCCGAATATTTGTCTTATTATGTCAAAAAAAGCTTAACAGGAGCCTTGTTGATGCGATATAATATTAAAGAATATCTATAATCATACCCTGCCATATGAAAGGAATTGCCATATATGCTTGAAGCAAGTCAACTGGATGTACTTCGTGAAATCTGCAATATCGGCTCAGGTAACGCATCCTCCGCTCTGGCTCAAATGATGAACACGAAGGTGGATATCGGCGTTCCGCATTGCGAGATCATTCCCTTTTCCGAAATGACCAAGGGCTATGAAAGTCCCGAGGAGATCATCGTGAGCACGGTGGTTCAGACCACAGGCGACATGGAGGGCTTTGTTATGATGAATATGCCCGTGCCTGCCGCCTGCGAGCTGCTCACGGTGCTTACGGGCGAGGCTCTCGACCCGAACAACCTTCCATATGCGCAGCTCAGTGAAAAGTTGCAGCCCATCTCAGAGATCGGCAACATATTGATCGGCGCTTATCTTTCGGCGCTTAGCAGTATGAGCTCTATGACGATAATGCCCTCTGTTCCCATGCTGGCTGTGGATATGGTAATGGCGGTGATGAATCTGCCCGCCGTAGTTTACGGTCAGGTGGGCGAGCAGGCGCTTTATATGGACACTGAGTTTATGAGCGACACCGTGCAGATGAAGGGACAGTATTATCTCGTTTCAACGATAGAATCTTACAACCGCCTGCTTACGGCGCTTGGTGTGTAAGGGATTGGGGAAAGATGGGTACAACGATAATCGGGATCGCCGATATGAACATCGTTCGGGCGCCGGACAAAATATCGACGATCGGCTTAGGCTCGTGCTGCGGCATCGTTCTATTTGAAAGACGAACGAAGATCGCGGGAATGGTGCATGTGCTTCTTCCAAAGAGCGCGGGCGCAAGCGACACATCCAACAAGGCAAAGTTTGCGGACACTGGCATCGTACTTCTTTCTCAGAAGATGGCGGAGGTAATGAAGCCGCTAAAGCCGATTCTTGTGGCTAAGCTTGCGGGAGGCGCGCATATGTTCGGCAATATGAGCATGAAAAGCGACCTGTTGAACGTTGGCGCACGCAATGTGCAGGCATGTAAGGAAACGCTGCAGGCGCTGCGTATCCCCATTATCGCGGAGGACACGCTCGGCACCTACGGCAGAACGATAGTTTTCGATCCGGCGACGGAGCAGCTTCTTATCAAGACTGCGGGACAGGGAGAAAAGATCATTTAAAAGCCGCGTTCCTGTGAAAAGGAAAACAACTGAAAAAGAGAGGGAGTGGTGATACATGCAGAAGATCATGGTAGTGGACGACGCATTGTATATGCGCGTGACGTATCGCCGTATACTCGAGGGAACGGACGTAGAGATCGTCGGCGAAGCCGAGGACGGCTTTCAGGCGATCAACATGTATAAAGAACTTAAGCCGGATATGGTAATACTAGATCTTACCATGCCGGGACTCAGCGGGCAGGAGGTATTATCCCGCATAAAGGAAATGGATTCGGAGGCAAAGGTAATAGTCGTCTCGGCAATGGGACAGGAGATATTTATAAGAGACTGCCTTCAGGCAGGCGCAAGATCCTTCATAATAAAGCCCTTTAAAGAAAAGAATCTGCTAAAGCTGCTTGGACTTGAGAAAAAGGAGCAATAAAAAAGTAAAATGCCACTGAATGAGCTCTCGCAGGCCAGCTCGGCGACGCAAGCCGCCTTGCAGGCATATACGGCGCAAAGCACGGGAAGCACGGAAAGCAACGGGCTGTTTTTCGAGCTTCTCCAGTCAGAGCTTACTTCAAAAATAGTGTCGGGCAACACCCAAAACGAAGAAGCCGCGCTTGAGGCGAAGACGGAAACAAAGACCGCCGACGCGCTCAGCTCGTCCCTGCCAATGCTGATGCTCAGCAGTATGCTTGGCACGGGAAGCTCAAGCTCGAGCTCCACCTCGCCCGTTATGATGGCGCTTATGCTGGCGCTTTCAAGCAAGAGGGGGCAGGAGGAGCTTGCGGGACTCGGAGACGCGCTTTTGGCGGGCGGAGTCGCGGGATATAACAATATTGACAGCGTGAGGGCTTATGCTTCCTCGGTGAAGAGCGGCGAAGCTTCCACAAAAAGCGGAGCGGCGGGCAGCGCTGTTTCCGGCAGCTCGTCTATGGCGGGCAGGGCTGTGAGCGCGGCGGACGCGGCAAGGTTCAATCAGGCCACTGCAATAATATCGAATGCCGGCAACCGCAGCGCCGACACCTACCGCAAGGTGATAGATCAGTTTGACGTGGAGAATAATCCACGCTATGCGCCGCGCGACGGCAGCACATATTGCAACATTTTCCAGTGGGATGTAACAAAGGCCATGGGCGCCGAGATACCGCATTACACCAACGCCGTCACGGGCGAGCCAACGACTACGGACGATCCGGACGTGCGGCATATGAACGCGAATCGCATTTCAAACTGGCTGAACACATACGGCGAGAAATACGGCTGGTATGAGGTGAGCGCGGAGCAGGCGCAAAGGCTGGCCAATCAGGGGCATCCCGCGGTCACGATATGGAAAAACAACAGCGGCGGGCACGGGCACTGTCAGGTGGTCTGTCCTTTGGCCGACGGAAATTACGACCCGCAAAAGGGCGTTGCGATAGCGCAGGCGGGCAGAAGGCTTATGAATTACAGCTATATTACCAATGTATACAGCAGCACATTGCCGGAAGTGCAGTATTTCGCCCATAAATAAAGCTGACGAAAACAAATAAATTGTAAAAATTCAAAAGAACAAAAGATAAACGCTAAAGTTTCGTGCTGAAATGCACGATAATGTTTGTAGAGAGAAAATCGGCAAAAACAGCGCTGCCTTCCGTGGGGGAAGGGCAAACGCATAAACGGACACAAAGGAGAGTGTTTTATAATGGCAGTAACAGATGCAACGTCCACCCGTATAACCTCGTTGTATTCGGGGATGGATACTGATGCTTTGGTTAAAAATTCCCTGACCACCCAGCAAAACAGGCTGGATAAGATATTTCAGGATAAGGAAAAGGCGCAGTGGCGGCTTGACGCTTATAATGACATCTATTCCTCTGTTAATTCCCTGCGCAACAGCTATTTAAGCGTGCTGGGTGATAAGAGCGTTATCAAAAACGCCACATATAACACCTTTAAGGCTAATATCACAGAGAACAGCGCTATTTCCGTTTCGGCGGGAGAATCGGCGCTGCCTACTTCATTTAATATACAAAGCATAGAGATGGCTACAGCCTCCGGCGCAAGCGCCGCCTCAAGAGCGACGAATCAGGCCAAGGCATGGGGTACGAGCACGCTGACCCTGCCTGAGGGCAAGACTCTCGCGGAGACCACCGTAGCCGAGCTCAAGGATGCTTTCGGTCTCAAGGAGGGCGGCGAATTACAGTTCGGCGTCAACGGAAAGCTTTACACCTTCGATCCGGCCACGACGACCATGGAGGATATTCAAAATACGCTCAGGGACGAAGCGGGCGTAACGATGACGATGACCGAGGGCGCCGCCAATGAGGATGGTTCCAAATCGGTTTCGTTCAGCTTCACGATGGATGACGGCAGCACGCTCAAACTTTCCAACACCGGCAACGGCAACGCATTTGGCGAAAACAGCGTTTTCGGCGTAAGAGAGGGCACGCATTATGCGGCTATACAGCGTTCGGACACTATTGCCGACGCGCTTCGCAAAAACGGAGCCACCGAAGAGCAGATAGCCGGCCTTGCTGAAAACGGCATCACGATAAACGGCAAAAACTTTAAGTTTGACGTTAATAAAGATACGCTTCGCAGCATGATGACAACGATCAACGATGACGACGACGCGGGCGCTGTGTTTGGTTACAGCGAGATAACCGGAAAATTCTCTATAAGCAGCGCGGAAACAGGCGTGGCTTCAACTCTCGATCTTAACGACGAGGGCGGAAACAACACGATGAGCATATTCGGGCTCACCAACATAACCGCCGGAAACAACTCCAAGGTCACCCTTACCGACGGAACGGTGATAGAGGAGACCTCGAACAATTTCACCCGCGACGGCATTTCCTTCAACATAACCGATAACTACACCGCGCCGGCGGACTCGCAAGGTCTGCGTGTTTCCGTTGAGCAGGATTATCAGCCCACGGTGGATGCGATAAAGCAGTTCGTTACGGAATACAACAGCCTGCTTGAAAAGCTCAACACCCATTATACCGAGGAGAGCTTCAGAAAGTATACTCCCCTTACCGAGGAGCAGCGCGAAGAGCTGACCGAGGATGAAGCTAAAAAGTGGGATGAAAAGGCCAAGAGCGGTGTTCTTCGCAACGACGCCACGATAGGCTCTTTGCTCACCGAGCTTCGTCAGTCGCTTAGCGTTAAAAACGAAACGACGGGTCTTAGTGTGATGGATCTCGGCATATCTACCGTTTCGTGGGACAGCAGCAACTGGAAGACCGATCAGGGCAAGCTGATGCTCGACGAGAACAAGCTTCTTCAAATGCTCAAGGATAACCCGGACGGCGTACAGAATACCCTTTCGGCGGTTTCCGACGACGCCTCAACGACCAACACGGGATATACCACGACCTCAAAGGAGGGCTTCTTCACCCGCATAAACAAGAGCTTTACTAACTTTGCCTCCAAGATGCGCAAGGATAATATTTCCGCCACGAACACGAGCATAAACGGCTATGAAGACGATTATGACGAGATGCTGGAAAAATATTATGAAAAGCAGGAAGCTCTGTATCTCAAATATGCCCAGATGGAGACCGCGCTTTCAAAGCTCCAGTCCCAGACGAACGGCATTATGGCCCTGTTCAACACAGGATCCTGAACTAATAAATAACAAGAGTTTGTGATTGGAGGAATTCCGATATGTATTTAGGCGCTTACTCGACCGCAAACGCGCTGCAGCGTTATCAGAATGACAGCGTTATGATGGCTCGTCCCATAGAGCTTGTAATAATGCTTTATGATGGACTTATCAAAAAGATGAAGCTTGCAAAGCTTTATATCGGCGACGGAGAGCTGGAGAACGCGCATAAAAATCTCTGCTCGGCTCAGGATATCGTGTGCGAGCTTTTGCACAGCCTTGATCTGCACTATGAAATATCCGGCAGCCTTATGAAGCTGTATGATTATGCGCTGCATGAGCTTTCCGAGGCCAATATGGAAAAGAGCGTCGAAAGGCTGGACGGGCTTCTGCCGATCATCGAGGAGCTCAGAGATGCATGGCAGGCTATCCGCACCGAGAGCGGGCATGTATACACAATCGAAGAATAGAGGGGGAGTAGACGCTGTATAGTGATGATGCGATAAAATCGCTTTACGACGAAAAAGCGAACCTTTTGTTGGCAGTTTATGAAGCGACCCTTGAACTGGATCGCTTTGTAGATACGGAAGACGATAACGACGCCATATTAAACAAGATGGATGAGACCGTGGAAGCGCGCAAGCAGAAGCTTGACGCGCTTGTGCGCATTGAGAAAGAAATAGGCGAGCTTTCCGGAGCGGCGGCCGAACATGCGGAAAACGACCTTGAAAGCAGCAAAAATACCGTGGTCGCCGTGCTTCATAATATCGAGGCGCTTGACGCCAAGATACGGGAAAAGATCAGGAGACTACAGGATTCTATCAGCGGCGAGATACGCGCCACGCGAGATTCTCAGAAATGCTTTCAAAGCTATGTGGCGCATGAACCGATGGATGCGGCGCAGGGTCTGCACCTTAACACGCTGAAATAAACAAAAATGAAGATAGATCAGATTCGTCAGGGCACTACGGATAACGCGGCGCGTCCCGTGCAGGGACAGTCCGTGCACAGCGAGGTCGATACGATCTCTTTTGCGCAGCAGCTTACTCAGCTCACCGAGGAGCAGTTCGCGGCCAAATACGCGGAGCTTGTCGGCTCGATCATCAAGCAGGGAGAGCTGGTAGTCAAAAAAGCCGACATGCGTGAATTTGTGCGCTATCGGGAAATGATAAGGCAGCTTTTAAGCGAAACCGTGAGCAACGGCTTCGCGTTTCGCAAGTTCAGAAAATACGACGCCCGCGGAAGGGCAAAAACCTTCGCACTTATCGAAAAGATCAACGCAAGGCTCGAAGAGCTGACAAACGAGCTTTTGAACAATGAATCAGAGCATATCGACCTGCTTCGCAGCATAGATGACATCCGTGGATTGCTGGTTGACCTGTTAATGTAGCAAATCTAAAGAAAAAGCTTGCAGTTTTACCTCATTTTGTATGATAATGGAGGGAAAGGGGAGAACGGAGAGTAATATGGAAAATAAACTACCCGTAAGGCAGGAACAAATTTTGGAGGCGCAGGGTGAAGACACGATGCAGGATCTGTATCTGGTCTTTACTATCGACGGGCAGGATTATGCCATCGAAATACGCTTCGTTATCGAGATAATCGAGATAATCCCTGTTACTACTGTGCCGTTCCTTACGGAATGCATGAAGGGCATAATCAACCTGCGCGGC
This sequence comes from uncultured Oscillospiraceae bacterium, assembly GCA_964408655.1. GTDB lineage: Bacteria > Bacillota > Clostridia > Christensenellales > CAG-138 > JAQVRG01. The sequence goes on from CAYPAH010000069.1 coordinate 7,760, forward strand.
ACGATCATCCCGATCATGGATGTACGCCTCCGCTTCGGGCTTGAAGAGCAGGAATACACAGAGCATACCTGCATAGTGGTGGTGAACCACGGAAACCTTTCTTTAGGAATGATCGTAGACTCCGTTCAGGAGGTCACCACGATAGGCGCGGATCAGCGCATGGCTCCTCCCACATCCGGGATGGAGGACAGCAATTATTATATAAAAGGCGTTTGCAACGCGGGTGAGAGGATAATACTGCTTCTCGACTGTGCAAAGCTCATGGAAATCGCCGGTAAGGACAGATAATGAAAACCACTGATCGGGATTTTCAAAGACTTCGCGATTATATGTATGATAAGTTCGGCATAAATCTGGCGCAAAAGCGCGTATTGATAGAAGGGCGCTTGAGCTCCATGCTTGTGCAGCGGGGATATAAGGATTTCAGCAGCTATATAGATGACATGATGGCCGATAAGTCCGGTCAGGAGGTATCGCTGCTGGTCTCAAAGCTCACAACGAATTTCACCTATTTTCTTCGTGAGCAGGGACATTATGAATTTCTAAAGGAAAACGTATTAAAGCCGCTCAAGGAAAGCGGCACGCTTAAAAAACTGAAAATATGGAGCGCGGCCAGTTCTTCAGGAGAAGAGCCGTATTCCATAGCGCTGGTCACCACAGATTATTTTTCGCCCGGAAAGAACGTTCAAACCAGCATTCGGGCTTCGGATATATCCGAGCATGTTCTGGCCATGGCGCGCGAGGGCGCGTATTCGGAGGATCGCGTTGCGCAGCTTCCCAAGAACTGGGTGCCGCTTTATTTTAAAAAGCGCGCTGACGGGATGTATGTGGTGAACGACGAGATCAAACGCATGGTCAGCTATCAGTATTTTAACCTGAATGACAGCGTGGGCTGGGTGACTAACGCCTACGATGTGATATTTTGCAGAAATGTAATGATCTATTTTGACAGACCCACGCGGGACGCGCTGGTAAAACGGCTTTATAACGCGCTCGTGCCGGGCGGATATCTGTTTATTGGGATGAGCGAGTCTCTGATTAATCTGGAAACGGAATTCAGCTATGTAAAACCTTCCATTTATCAGAAACCAAATGGCAACGCTGTGCTACGAAATGCGAACATAAGGAGTATCAACAAATGAAAAGAGTGCTGATTGTTGACGATGCTGCATTCATGCGCATATCCATCCGCAACATCATATCAAAAAACGGATATGAGATAGCGGGCGAGGCTGGCAACGGCGCGGAGGCTGTGCAAAAATATACCGAGCTCCGTCCCGACATAGTGACGATGGATATAACCATGCCGGAGGTGAACGGATTGGAGGCTTTAAAGCAGATCAGAGCGATCGAGCCTGCTGCCGTAGTCGTCATGGTTTCGGCGCTTGGACAGGAATCAATGGTGCGCGACGCGGTAATGGCGGGCGCTAAAGGCTTTGTCGTCAAACCCTTTAAAGAAGAAACTATAATGGCGGCGCTTTCAAAACTATAATGTAAGGAATGGTTGCAATGGAGGAGCGTCAACGCTCGCTTGAACAAAAGGAAAAGATAGAATATCTTGACAGGGAGTATATGAACTCTCTGTGCGAAATATGTAACGAGGAAAACGAGCTGCTTGCTTTTGCGCGCCTTCGCAAGATAGAGGGCGACATATACGAGTTCGCCGTCACCAGCGGGGCGAGATTGCGCACCGCGTATTTTGATACCCCCGTGAAGATAAACGTTATGAATCTTCGCAAGGGCTTTAAGGTGCTAGGCGGTAATATAAGAGTGGCGAACAAGCAGACCTTTCGAATTTTTGTGACGAGCGTTCTTGCGAACACGGAGCAGAGAGGCTTCGTGCGCATTCGCATAAAGGATCGGGCAACGATCTATGATATTCCGGATGAGCGCACTCTGGCTTCGGTATTGAGCAACACCGCGCCCATATGGGATCGCGACACGCCGAGCAAGCATTCTCAAATAACCATGCAGGATATCAGCATAAGCGGCTGCCGTTTTTGCAGCACCGAGATATGGAACCTTTACGATCAGGTGGTGGTGCATGTTCTGCTAAGGGACACATGGATATCGCAGGCGGCGACGATAGTGAGGGTCGAGCGCCGCAACGGCGTTTACTTTTACGGCTGCCGCTTCATGGCGCATCAGGGCGCGGAGGAATCGGACGATCTGGCGAAGGTGATATTCGGCTTGCAGAATGAGCAGCGAAAACGCATGAGCTGAAGGGAAGCCCCGTTTTATTATAAGAATTGATGTTATAAGAAATGATGACGAACGGCGGCGTATGCTGTATAATATAATTTAAAGATACGAAGACGACTAGGAGGATTTTAGATGGCCAAGGTAATGATCGTTGACGATGCGGCGTTTATGCGTATATCGATTCGCAATATGCTGCTCAAAAATGGTTTTGAGATTGTTGCGGAGGCGGAAAACGGCGCAGACGCTATTGAAAAATATAATGCCACCATGCCGGATATCGTCACCATGGATATCACTATGCCCGTGATGGACGGCCTCACAGCTCTCAGAGAAATTAAAAAGATAAACAAGAACGCGAAGGTGGTCATGGTTTCAGCGCTGGGTCAGGAAGCTATGGTGCGCGACGCGGTCGTGGCCGGCGCAGTCGGCTTTATCGTTAAACCCTATAAAGAAGACACGATCGTGGAGACGCTGCGTAAACTTGGATAAAGGAGAGGCACGATGAACGACAATGATTCCATGACCGAGGTAT
>CAYPAH010000070.1:0-10459 GCA_964408655.1 uncultured Oscillospiraceae bacterium
CCATACTCGACGCCTCCGTCAAAGCGGGCATCCGCATCCCGACGCTTTGCTATTTAAAGGACATCAACGCCATCGGCGCCTGCCGCATGTGTCTGGTTGAGGTCAAGGGCGCGCGTGGTCTTATGGCTGCCTGCGTTGCTCCCGTAAGCGAGGGCATGGAGGTTTGGACGAATACGCCGAAGCTGCGCGAATACCGCAAGAGGACTCTCGAGCTGATCCTTAGCAATCACAGGACCGACTGTCTCTCCTGCGCCCGCAGCACCAACTGCGAGCTTCAGACGCTGGCAAGAGAATATGATGTGGATATCGACGCTTTCGGTCGCAGCAATCTCAAGCCCGACCTCGACGAGTCCGCCGTACATCTCGTACGCGACAACAGCAAGTGCATTCTTTGCCGCCGCTGCGTCGCCGTTTGCGCCCAGACCCAGAAGGTCGGCGTTATCGGACCTATGATGCGCGGTTTCAACACGAAGATCGGCTCCGCGTTCGAAATGCCGCTGAGCGAGACCTCCTGCGTACACTGCGGACAGTGCATCCGCGTCTGCCCCACCGGCGCTCTCACCGAGCGTGACGACACCGGCAAGGTATGGGCAGCGCTGGCTGATGAGACCAAGCATGTCGTGGTCGCTCCCGCTCCCTCCGTGCGTGCACAGCTCGGCGAATGCTTCGGCCTGCCGATGGGCACCAATGTTGAGAATAAACTGGCAGCCGCTCTGCGCCGTCTCGGTTTCAACGCCGTGTTCGATGTAGACACCGCTGCGGACGTAACCATCATGGAAGAGGGTACCGAGCTTCTTGATCGCCTTAAAAACGGCGGCAAGCTGCCCCTTATCACCTCCTGCTCTCCCGGCTGGATCAAGTTCTGCGAATATTATTATCCCGATTTCGTCGAAAACATCAGCAGCTGCAAATCTCCCCAGCAGATGTTCGGCGCGCTCGCGAAAACTTATTATGCAGAAAAAGCCGGCATCGATCCCAAGGATATGTACGTTGTTAGCATAATGCCCTGCACGGCCAAGAAGTTTGAATGTGGCCGCGACGATCAGAGTGCTTCCGGCTATCCCGATATCGACGTGTCTCTGACCACCCGCGAGTTGGCCGACATGATTAAGCGCGCAGGCATCGTATTCGAAGATCTGCCCGAGGATGAGACCTTTGATCCCATCTTTGGCGTTGCTTCCGGCGCTGCTCATATCTTCGGCGCGACCGGCGGCGTTATGGAAGCCGCTCTTCGTACCGTTGCTGAGATCGTCACCGGCAAGCCCCTTGCTAACGTTGAGTTCACCGCGGTTCGCGGCATCGACGACGTTAAGGAAGCCGAATACGATCTGGCCGGAACCAAGGTGCGCGTTGCCGTTACCTCCGGCCTCAACAATGCTGCTAAGCTGCTTGACCGCATTAAGAACGGCGAAGCGGACTATCACTTCATCGAAGTTATGGCCTGCCCCGGCGGCTGCGTAAACGGCGGCGGACAGCCCATCGTTCCCGGCTATGTCTACAACACCAAGAACGTTCGCGCCATCCGCGCAAGCGCCCTTTACAACGAGGATCAGAAGATGTCTCTGCGCAAGAGCCACGAGAATCCTGTCGTCAAGGAAATCTACGACAATTATCTTGGCAAGCCCGGCTCCCACAAGGCTCACGAGATACTGCACACCACTTATGTGAAGCGCGACATCTACAAAGACTGATTTCAAAAACTGTCACAAGCGCAAAGAGAGACGGCTCTAAGCCGTCTCTCTTTTTATCCGCAAAGGACGCCAGTCCTTTGCTTTTTTTATAACTTCATATTTTCCACTTCATATTTTCAGTTGTTATTTCAGCTTTTCACGGCCGATCTTCAGTCTGCGCATCGTTTCATCCTTGCCTAGCAGTAAGGCTATTTCTATCGCGCCGCCGGGAGTGACCTGCTTGCCCGCCATCGCTATGCGCACCGGCCAAAGCAGAGTGCCGTTCTTCATGCCGTTCTGCTCGGCCATGCCGATAAGCAGATCGTGGATACCCGTTTCGCTCCAGTCTGAAAGCGCCTCAAGCGCGGGCATTGCCATATCGAGCACCTTTGCGCTCACCTCGGCGTCCGTCTTGGACTTTTTGTTGGTGAAAAGCTCGATATCATAATCGGGAAGCTCCGTGAGGAAGTCCACCCGCGCGGGCAGATCGGAAAATATCTCAACGCGCGGCTGCAAAATGCGGCAAAGGATATCCTCATCCATCGAGTCCACGCCTGCCTGTTTATAATATGGGCGGGCATGTTCGTTAAACTGCTCAGGCGTGAGCTTGCGGATATACTCGGCATTCATCCAGGTCAGCTTATTGGGATCGAATATGGCGGGGGATTTGCTCATGCCGCTGACGTCAAAGACCTCGCAAAGCTCCGAGAGCGTAAAGAACTCGCGTTCGTCGCCCGGATTCCAGCCAAGCAGCGCCACATAATTGACTATCGCCTCTTTTAGATAGCCCTTGTTGATAAAATCCTCATAGCTCGCGTCGCCGTCGCGCTTTGAAAGCTTATGCTGCGCGTCGCGCATTATCGGCGTCATATGGATATACTTCGGTATCTCCCAGCCAAAGGCTTCGTAAAGCAGATTATACTTTGGCGTGCTCGCCAAATATTCCATGCCGCGCATAACGTGAGTTATGCCCATAAGATGGTCGTCGATAACATTGGCAAAATTATAGGTGGGCATTCCGTCGGCCTTTATGAGCACATTATCGTCAAGCTCGCTGTTGTTCACGCTTATCGTGCCGAAAATAAGGTCGGTAAAGCTCGTGATCCCTTCCGTGGGCACGTTCTGGCGAATAACATAGGCTTCGCCCGCAGCCATGCGCCTTTGCTGTTCTTCTTTGGACATATGCAGGCAATGCTTGTCGTATTTAAATGTCTCGCCGCGCTCTTTTGCGGCCTCGCGCCTGCTTTCAAGCTCTTCTCTGGTGCAGAAGCAGCGGTAGGCGTGCCCGCTTTCAATAAGCTGCTCGGCATAGGGAAGATAGATGCTTTTGCGTTCGCTTTGCACATAAGGGCCATAATCTCCGCCGATGTCCGGACCCTCATCCCATTGCATCCCAACATCCTTCAAGGTGCGGTAAATCAGCTCGGTCGCGCCCTCGATAAAACGCTCCTGATCGGTGTCCTCTATTCTGAGCAAAAAGCTGCCGCCGTGCCTGCGCGCGAAAAGATAGGCGTAAAGCCCGCTGCGCAAATTTCCAATGTGCATATATCCCGTCGGCGACGGGGCAAAACGAGTGCGTACCTGCATAAATCCTCCAAATGCTTTTTTTCGGTAATTCGCCGCGAAATTGCTTTCGCGGCGAATAAGAAGCTATTATTTCCCGGGAAACCTTTATTGCTTAAAGCTGTCCTTCAAGCCGACTATGCGGTTGAACACCGGCTTTTCGCCGCTGTGATCGAGATCGGCGCAAAAATATCCTACGCGCATGAACTGCGCGCGATAGCCTGCCTGCACCTTCGCAAGAGCAGGCTCAACATAGCCCTTCACGATAGAGAGCGAGTCGGGATTCACGCGCTCAACAAAATCAAGCTCGGAATTTTCCTCGTTCACATCCTGCATAAGCGGCTCGTAAAGGCGGAACTCCGCTGGCACCGCGTCCTCAGCATTCAGCCAGTGCAGCGTTCCTTTTATCTTGCGCTCGCATTCGCCGCCCCTCGTTTCGGGATCATAGCTGCAATATACGGTGGTCACATTTCCCTCGGCGTCCGTGTCATAGCGCAGGCACTTCACTACATAAGCGCTCTTTAAGCGAACCTCGCCATCGGGCTTCAAGCGGAAATACTTTTTAGGTGGATCGAAGGAAAAATCCTCGCGCTCTATATACAGCTCGCGCCCGAATCTCACGCTGCGGCTTCCCGCCGCTTCGTCGCCCGGCAGATTTTCTATGCTGAGCTCCTCGGTTTTTCCCTCAGGCCAGTTTTCAACGACCAGCTTTATCGGGTCAAGCACGGCCATCATGCGCGGAGCATGGGCGTTGAGATCTTCGCGCACACAATGCTCAAGCATGGCGGTATCTACCGTTGAATCTGCCTTGGACACACCGACACGGGTAAGAAAATCCTTTATCGCCTCAGGCGTATAGCCTCTTCGGCGCAGCCCGCAAAGGGTCGGCATACGAGGATCGTCCCAACCGCTGACATAATGCTCTTCCACAAGACGGCGCAGATAGCGCTTGCTCATTATCGTGTTGGTAAGATTCAGTCTCGCGAACTCTATCTGGCGGGGCTTATGCTCAAATTCGCACTGCTCCACGACCCAGTTATAAAGCGGACGGTGCGCTTCATATTCAAGAGAGCAAAGAGAATGCGTGACGCCCTCGATAGCATCCTGAATGGGATGGGCAAAATCATACATGGGATAGATGCACCATTTGTCGCCCGTGTGATGATGCGACATATGGATTATTCTATACATGGCGGGATCGCGCATATTCATATTGGGAGAGGCCATGTCTATCTTGGCGCGCAAAGTGCGAGTGCCGTCGGGGAACTCTCCGTTTTTCATGCGTTCAAATAAATCGAGATTTTCTTCTACGCTTCTTTCGCGCCACGGGCTGTTTTTGCCGGGCTCGGTAAGCGTGCCACGGTATTCGCGCATTTCATCCTTATTTAAATCGCAAACATATGCGACGCCCTTCTTTATAAGCTTAACGGCAAGTTCATAGCAGGTGTCAAAATAGTCGCTGCCATAGAAAATATTGTCCCAGTGAAAACCGAGCCATGAAATATCTTCCTGTATGGCGTCAACAAATTCTTCGTCTTCCTTGGTGGGATTGGTGTCATCATAGCGAAGATTGCACTTTCCGCCGTATTTTTCCGCCATGGAAAAATCGATGAACAGCGCCTTAGCATGTCCGATATGCAGATATCCGTTGGGCTCGGGCGGAAAACGTGTCTGTATGCGGTTTTCCTTGGTCACCATATCCTCTTCGATAAATTCCTCAATAAAGTTTTTCGGTAACTTTACTTCTTCCATGCTCTTCTCCTCATTTCCATACGTTACTAGCTTATATTATCGGTAAAATAAGGCTGTTTGTCAATCGTCCGCTTGCAGAAGCGCCAAGAGCATATCCCCGAAAGAAGATCTAAGCCCCCCTAAGCGGCAGTTAAGGCTCTTATTCTTTTTCCTCTTCAACATGCACGATCTTCACTTCGTTGCCGGTGCTGCGAATGTATTTCATAAGGTCGGCTCCGGAAATAGCAAGAGAAGCCGTTGAAACGCAAGGATGTACGCAGACCATGGGAAACTGCGCCACCTCGTCATCCACGACCACGGTAACATCTCTGGCGTTTTTATTTGTCAAGCCAAGAGCTGTGACGCTGCCCGGAAGCAGGCCAAGCTTATCCATAAGCTGCTCCGCGTTGCAAAATGACAGGCGGGAAGTTCCTATCAGCTTACTTACCACGGCCGTTTTGAACTTTTTATCCCCGCGTATAAGCATAAGATAATATTCCGTGCCCTGCCTGTTGCAAAGAAAAAGATTTTTGCAGTGATGCGCGCCCACATCGGCGCCGATATCCGTGCAGTCCTCCATGGTGAGCGCGCAAGGATGCTCATAGCGTTTATATGGAATATTCAGCGCCTCAAGCGCTTCGATCGCCGGTTTTTCTCTTGGGTCGATCATAGGGATCTCCTTTTTCGTAAAGATTATTTATGATACGGCTCGTTACGGTTTATGCGAAAGCAGCGGTATATCTGCTCAAGGAGCATAATTCGGAATATCTGGTGTGAAAAGGTGTTTTTGCCAAAACTCAGCCGGTAGTCGGCGCGGGCAAGCACTTCTTCTGACAAGCCGAGAGAGCCGCCTATCAAAAAATCGATGCTGCTTTTGCCTTCATTCATTCTATCCTGCAAAAATCCCGCCATAGAAACGCTGTCCATCTGTTTTCCCGCGATATCCATAGCGATCACATAATCTGAGGGCGCAATTTTTGAGAGCATCCGCTGCCCTTCGGCCTCTTTGACCTGCCGCTTTTCAGCTTCGGAAAGCTCTTCCGGCGCCTTTTCATCGGCCACTTCGAGCATAGATGCGTCAGCATAGCGGGAAAGACGCTTCAGAAACTCTTCGCAGGCCTGCGCATAATATTTTTCCTTGAGCCTGCCAACGCAGATCACTTTTATATTCACAGCTCGAATACCCCCGTCACCCTGTCGCGGTGGGCAACCGTAAGCTTGAAGGCAGAGTCTGGAATATCCTGCTCGCGCAGCTCTGAGCGCACCGTTTCAAGAGCGAGCTGCTCATAGTTGTTTTCTTTTGAAAGATGCCCGAGAATGGCGCAGCAAAGCCCTTTGAGATAAAGCTTACTGAGCGCTTTTCCGCAGTTTTCGTTTGAAAGATGCCCTCTGTCGCTGAGTATTCGCCGCTTCAAGGGATATGGATAGGGGCCGACCTTAAGCATTTCCTCATCGTGGTTGGACTCGATAAAAAGCAGCTCGCTATCCTCTACCGCGTCCAGCATATCTTGTCGGATATAGCCTATGTCCGTCATAACGCTGGTGCATCTTCCGTCGCCATGAAAGCAAAAAGCCACGGGATCGTTAGCGTCATGCGGAATGGAAAAGGGCTGGATATGCAGCTCGTGAATATAAAAATCACAGCCCGTAGCAAAGCTTCGGATGTTTTTTTCGGCTATGCCGCCTATCTCGTTTTGCATTCCCGCCCATGTACCCATATTGGCATAAACGGGAATATCGTGCTTTCTCGATAAAACGCCTACTCCGCGCACATGATCGCTGTGCTCATGCGTGACGAGTATGCCATTTATTGATGAGAGAGGGATATCCACGCTGTTAAGCGCCGTTTCAATGCTGCGCCCGGGAAGCCCCGCGTCGATAAGCAGGCGCGTTCCGCCCGCTTCCAGCAATATGCAGTTGCCGGATGAACCGGAAAAAAGAGGAATAAGCCGCATAGTGTCCTTTCTACATTTTAAAAAGAATTCCCGAAACGGCCGAAATGCCGATAAACACCAGAGGATGCCAGCCCTTGAGCTTGGGAAGATTTGAAAGCAAAAGCAAAGCGGCAAAAAGCAACAGCGCTTTTATTTCTATGCCACCCAAAAGAGAGCCTTTGAAAAGCGCAGTCTCTATCACCGACCATCCGGCCGCCGCGATAAGTCCCGTAACGGCGGGACGCAAGCCCGAAAACGAATTTTGCACCAATGCGTTATCGCTGTATTTTTGCAGCGCTCTTGAAATTATGCATATAATAATGAAGCTTGGCAGAACAAGCGCGAAGGTGGCGACCAGCGCGCCCGGCACTCCCGCCGCGTTATAGCCCGCATAGGTGGCGCAGTTTACGCCGATAGGCCCTGGGGTGCTTTCACCCACGGCTATCATGTCGGCAAGCTGTTCGGTAGTGAACCACAGCCTGCGCTTCGCCATATCGCTCAAAAAGGGTATGGTAGCAAGCCCGCCGCCCACGGCGAAAAGTCCGGTCTTGAAAAATTCATAAAAAAGGATGCCCAGCGTCTTTATCATTTTGCTTTCTCCCTTGCCCCCATGCCGACGCCCACCAATGCCGCGCCCAGCACGACCCACACCGGCGAAAGCGAAAACACAGCTATGCAAACAAAGGCGGCAATGCAAAGAAATATTCCCCACCATTGCTTAACATTGCTTTTATAGAGCTTGAGCACGGCGTTGATGATGAGCACGCCTACGGCCACGCGAATGCCTCCAAAGGCATGTTGCACAGCCGGAATATGCGCAAAATTTGCAAGCAGAGCCGCGATAAGAAGGATTATTATCACAGAAGGCGTAACAACGCCAAGCGTAGCCGCCGCCGCGCCGATAAGCCCCCTCTCCCCGCTGCCGATAAAGGTGGCGGTGTTCACGGCTATCACTCCGGGCGTGCATTGGCCTATGGCAAAATAATTGAGCAATTCCTTCTGGGTCGTCCATTCATGCTTTTCAACGCATTCTTTTTCGAGCATTGGAAGCATTGCATAGCCCCCGCCAAAGGTGAAAGCGCCTATTTTAAAGAAGGAAATATATAGCTCTTTAAGAGACGTTGTTTTTTTTGTTTCCATAGTATAGTATTATAGCAAAACAAAAATAAAAACGCTACGAATACGGAGAAAATAATCATGCTGCAAACAGGTATCAAAGGCGAAGCTCACACCATTGTTTCAAACGCCAACACAGCCGCCACCCACGCTTCGGGCGCGCTGCCCGTTTTTTCCACCCCGGCAATGATCGGGCTGATGGAGCAGGCGGCCAACGATTGTGTATATGCCCATCTCGAAGAGGGTCAGGGCACAGTGGGGACTAAGCTCGATATAAAGCATCTTGCCGCCACCCCTCTTGGAATGAAAGTGCGCGCCGAATGCGAGCTTATCGAGATAGACCGCCGCCGTCTTGTTTTCGCCGTTTACGCTTATGACGAAAAGGAAAAAATAGGAGAAGGCACGCACGAGAGATTCGTTATCGATAACGAAAAATTCATGGCGAAGGCGCTTGCGAAATCAAAGGAATAAGCGCAGCTATAAAAATAAGACCGCTTGTTATGGCGGTCTTATTTTATGCGTTTATATGTCTACGTTTAAAGCTTATGCCTTTTCTTTTTTGTTGCTCTCACCCAGTCTCACGCCGTTGAAATATTCTCTGGTCAGCTTAATGACCACAGGAGAGAGGGCAAGCAGCGCCACAAGGTTCGGGATAGCCATGCAGCCGTTGAGGGTGTCGGCAATGTTCCAAACCGTCTGGAGCTCGGTGACAGCGCCAACGATAACGATCAGGCAGAAAATGACCTGATAGGGCTTGATGATCTTGGTGCCGAAGAGATACTCGGCGCAGCGGGTTCCGTAGAGACACCAGCTCAAAATAGTCGAGGTGGCAAAGAGAGTGATGCCAAGTGAAATTATGATACCCGCAAGCTTTGAGCCAAAGGTCATCGCAAAGGCGGCAATGGTGAGGTCGGAACCTGCGCCAGCGCCATAAGAGATGGGGGTTCCGCTCATAAGGATAGCAAGAGCGGTAAGGGTGCAGATAACGAGAGTATCAGCAAATACTTCGAATACGCCGTAGATACCCTGACGAACCGGACTGTCGGTATCAGCGGCAGCATGGGCGATAGGCGCGGAGCCGAGACCGGCTTCGTTGGAGAAGACGCCTCGTCCAATACCGCGCTTCATAGCGGCCTGAATGCCAATGCCGGCTGCGCCGCCGACTACGGCTTCGGGGCTGAACGCGCCCTTGAAGATAGCGCCAAACACAGAGCCTATATTGCCCAGATGCGTGAAGACCACGATGAGAGCGGCAAGAATATAGATAACAGCCATGAAGGGAACCAGCTTTTCAGTGGTCTGTCCTATACGCTTGAGGCCGCCGATAAGAACGAAGGCGCAGAAGATAGCAACGATGATGCCGATTATCAGATTGATGATACCGGTGTTTGCCGCGGGATTAAAAATAGCCACGGTGCCGGAAATGGAGTTTGCAATGGTATTGATCTGCGTCATGTTGCCGATACCGAAAGCTGCGAGCATTCCGAATACCGAGAATATAACGGCGAGCCATTTCCACTTTTTGCCTAAGCCGTTGGTGATATAATACATAGGTCCGCCGACCCAGTCGCCCTTGGGATTACGCTCACGATATTGTATCGCAAGAACTACTTCCGCGTATTTCGTGCACATTCCGAACAATGCGGATATCCACATCCAGAACACTGCGCCAGGACCGCCAAGAGCTATTGCGCCCGCGACGCCCGCAACGTTACCTGTGCCGACAGTTGCCGCAAGAGCGGTGGTAACTGCCTGGAACGGTGTAACAGCGCCCTCACCGGCCTCTTTCTTTTCGAACATCTTGCCGATGGTGTTTTTCATGATGTAGCCGAATCTGCTGAACTGTATAAAGCCGGTACGGCAAGAATAATAAATGCCGGTGCCGACCAACAGGATCAGGCAGGGCCAACCCCACACGATTCCGTTGAGCCATGAATCAAACTTAAGAAACGCTTCCAACATAGTTCTTTTCCTTTCTATACGTTTATTTGATAATTCCTTTCGTTTAAGGAATGAGGAAACTAAACCATCCTAATCCTGAGCTAAAAAGCGTCAAGAATTGTCAAGGTGCCTAAACTTTGTTATTAATTTTCCGGTCTCTCTGTTTTTTCAGTGTGGTGGACTTGCGCCTTTACGCAAATTGAGGCTTATTATCGACAAATTGATATAATTTATATGATTCATCATTTGTCTAGAGCCATAAAGATTTTAGCACGAACTGTTAAGCCGCGTCAATGCTTTTGTTCACTCTCGCGTCACAATTTTCACATATGCCCATATAACTTCATTATATATGGCGTACTTATAGCGTAAGCTTGCATTCATTGTGAACCTTATGATATAATGCCACTATCATAGGGTATCCGCATATGCGTATGCTCTCAAATCTTATTTGGAGGAATACAGACACATGAAAAAAGCTTTCGCCATTCTTATGGTAATGTG
>CAYPAH010000071.1:0-10428 GCA_964408655.1 uncultured Oscillospiraceae bacterium
GCGGCGCACTGCCAAGTTCTGTAGGGCTTATCCTCGGTGTCTTGGCCGCCCTGATTGCTGCAGGACTTGCTGCCGCGTTTTTCGCCTGGCTTATAGGAATGCCGGTTCTGCGCCTGAAAAGCGACTATCTTGCCATAGCAACCTTGGGTTTTGCGGAGATAATCCGTGCGATTTTCCAGTGGGATAAGCTTGGACCTATTACAAACGGCTCAAACCTTCTTAAAAACTATCCTACCTTTAATAACTTTAATATTATAGGCCCCGACGGAAAGGTGGCTGTCTACCTTTCCACCTTTGTACCCTTTCTTATTGTGGGGCTTTGTATCGCTGTAATTGTTATGCTTATAAACTCCTCCTACGGGCGGGCCTTTAAGGCAATTCGTGAGGACGAGATTGCGGCGGAGGCAATGGGAATAAACCTTGCCCGCCATAAGATGATGTCTTTTATAATAAGCTCCTTTTTTGCCGGTGTTGGCGGCGCTTTGCTTGCCATGTTCCAAAACACCGTTGCGGCAACTCCTTTCAAGTCCGCCATGACCTATGAAATACTTCTTATCGTCGTTATCGGCGGCATTGGCTCCGTTACTGGAAGCTGCATTTCCTCCTTCCTATTTATAGCCGCCTCGGAATGGTGGCTGCGAGGGCTTGATAATGGAAAGTTCCTGTTTATAGAATCCCCCACAGTTTTAAGAAGCGGCTTCCGCAGGGTGGTTTTTGCCGTTATTATAATGGCAATTGTTCTTTTTTACAGACGGGGAATAATGGGTGATAAGGAATTTAGTGTTGTGAGAATCGCAAACCGCTTTAAGCGATGGTTCGGCCCGAAGAAGAAGGACGGGGCTGTTCCCGCCGGAGGATCCGGAGGTGAGGGAAATGAGTAATAAAATTATGAGCCTTTGCGACGTAACCATGCAATTTGGCGGTGTTGTCGCTGTGGATAACCTCTCCTTGGAAGTTAATGAGGGGGAAATAGTTGCCCTTATCGGCCCTAACGGTGCTGGCAAAACAACGGCATTTAACGTTATAACCGGCGTTTACGAGCCCACCAACGGAAATGTTTCCTTCCGTGGGAAAACCATGGTTGAAAACTTTCCCAAGGGTAAGATGAAAAAGCTTTATGCAGGTCAGAACAACGGCAAATATAAGCAGTCAACCATTCAAACACCTGATAAAATAACGGCTCTGGGAATTGGTCGAACCTTTCAGAACATACGGCTTTTCCGTGACCTTACTGTCCTTGAAAATGTCATGATTGCAAAGCATCTGCACCTTAAGGCAGGGGTTTTTGCCGCCACCTTCCGGCTTAACAAAAGGGAGGAGGAAAAGCTGCGGGCGGATTCTATGGAGCTTTTGGAGCTTGTGGGGCTTGATGACGCAAAAGAGGACATCGCCTCCTCTCTGCCTTACGGAAAGCAGCGCCGCCTTGAGATTGCCCGTGCCTTGGCAACGGAGCCTACCCTCTTGCTCCTTGACGAACCGGCAGCCGGCATGAACCCGCAGGAGACCGCTGATCTGGCAAAGTTCATCATGCAGATCCGCGATAAATACGGCATCGCCATCCTCGTTATCGAGCACCACATGGATCTCGTTATGGAGATCTCCGAGCGTCTGTATGTTCTTGACTTTGGCAAGCTTATCGCCGTTGGCAACGCGGCCGAGGTGCAGAACAATCCCGACGTTATTACCGCTTATCTGGGGGTGGATGAAGAATGAGTATGTTAGAAATCAAAGATCTCAAGGTCAATTATGGCGGCATTGAAGCTCTTAAAGGCATCGGCTTTCATGTAGACGCAGGCGAGATCGTAACGCTGATCGGCGCGAACGGCGCCGGAAAATCCACCACGCTGCGCTCGATTATGAGCGTTGTCAAGCCCTCCGGCGGCAATATCTTCTTTGAGGGCGAGGATATCACCACGATGGACACCCAGAAGGTAGTAAGCCACGGTATCGTGCTCGTGCCTGAAGGCCGCCGCGTTTTCCCGAACCTTACGGTTTTGGAAAATCTGCGCATCGGCGCTTATCTTCGCAATGATAAGGACGGCATTGAAAAGGATATAAAGCATGTTTACAGCCTTTTCCCGCGTTTGGAAGAGCGCCACTGGCAGGAGGCCGGAACGCTTTCCGGCGGCGAGCAGCAAATGCTGGCCGTTGGCCGCGCGCTCATGGCCAAGCCGCGCCTGATAATGATGGATGAGCCGTCGCTTGGTCTTGCGCCATTGGTCGTCAAAGACATCTTCTCCATCATTCGCCGCATCAACGACGAAGGCACCACCGTTCTTTTGATAGAACAAAACGCCAACGCCGCGCTGAAGATCGCCAACCGCGGATACGTTATGGAGACCGGCCGCATAACCATGACAGGCAGCGGTCAGGAGCTGCTCAACGACGATTCCGTTAAGCAGGCATATCTTGGCAAAAGCAAAAACTAAATAACACCACAAAGGCTTCAGCTGATCGCTGAAGCCTTTTATTTTTATCTTTTTCGATTTAATATTCGGCTTTTCTCAGAAGATCCTCAAATGCGCCTTTAATAGCCTCCGAGGTCTCGCTTGCGCCGCTCACAGCGTCTACCGCGCCAAACTGCGCTTCCATTATGCGTTCCCGCATTCTTTCTATCGCTACGCTGCCAACGCCCTTTGTCTCGTCAGCACCCTCTATTTTAAGCTCGACTATCTCATCGTTCGCTATAGTTGCCGTCACTACCACGTCGCCGCCATATCCCCTTCGTCCGGCGGAATAAACCCCATCTTTATACTTTGTGTTATGCGCTTGTGTTTCAGCTTCTGTGGGGGCTATTTCTATCGTATCTGGCTCATCAGCCGCCTCTTCCTCCTTCGCGGCGCAGGCGGACAGCGTTATCATCGCCGCTACGGCAAAGATGCAAAGGCTAAAGCGGAGAATGCATTCTTTCATAGCTCTAAATCACCTCGCTTCAATGCATTTCGATCATTCTGACAAAAAATATTATAACCGCGCAAAAAGAGCCCGTCAATCAGCATACTCCGTTTACAGATTTCTCCTGCGCTTTTAAGCATACTATTGCAAGATTCGTCATATTCCGTTATAGTTAATATATACTAAACGAGAGGGGATTATCCATGAACAAGCAAATAAAAAAGGTTTGCATCGTCGTTCTCGCACTTGTCTCCCTGCTTTGTCTGGCTATGCCCGCCATGGCGGAAACCAATGCGGCAAAGACAGACTGTCCCGTGCGTGTCAGCCCCGATGATAATTCAACAATAATCGGTATGCTCTCCGCAGGAGATCATGTAACGGTCAATTTCGCGCAGGGCGCATGGCTTGATATCACCTTTGCCAACGGAACCGGATATGTAAGAAGCGAGTATATGATCCCGGTCATCAACAATGTGGTTCCGGTTATTTCTCAGCCCGTACCCGTGATCCCGCAGACTACTCCCGTACCGGTGATACAGCAGCCCCGCCTGTGATCCCGCAGACCACGCCTGTGCCTGTGATACAGCAGCCGGTACCCGTGATACAGCAGCCCGTACCTGTGGTTCAGCAGCCCGTACCCGTGATCCCGCAGCCGGTGCCGGTGGTTTCCTCCAGCACCAGCATGGTGACCACTTCCAAGCTGAACGTTCGCTCCGGACCCAGCACGAAATACGGCAAGATCGGCGTACTTCAGACAGGCAGCCCCGTTTGCGTTCTCGGCAGCAGCGGCAGCTGGTATAAAATAAACTATAACGGACTGGTCGGCTATGTCTCATCAAAATATGTGCAGAAGGGCACCGTTACCGTTACCGGTTATGTTACCCCTGTTGATTCCACGATGATAACCAACAGCCCCACCACAGTTTATAAGGGAACAGGCAGGCAGTATGGCGAGCTTGGCGCATTCCCCGCCGGATATTCCGTGCATGTGGTCGGCATATGCGGCGGTTGGTATAAGGTAGCTTTCGGCAACAGCTATGGTTATGTGCCGCGCGCTTATCTTTCCAACTTCTCTGATCTGGACGTTTATCTGGATGGTTTCATCCTTCGCGCCTATTGATCTTCTTAAACCAGGCGGGCTTTTTCTCAAGATATAAAGCTGCTTGAAACAAACCGGATAATAAAGATCCGCCGTCCGTTCTTTACGGGCGGCGGGTCTTTTTTTATACCGATGTTCACTTTTCATAAAGAAATCACGCTTCCCGTTAATGCGGCGTTCAGAAGCGTCCGGCCTGATTGTTTCAATATATTACTAAGTATATAATATTTTAAACGCTGCTGGGGGCGCATATGAATTGCTATTATCAATCGCATAACACGCCCGTAGCAAGTCATATGTCAACTCTCGCTTCTCATCTCGCCAGCAGGCACAATCTAAATCTATAGGAGGTAATACTGTGAGCTTTCTCGACAAGGTAGCTGAGATCAACAGTACGATCAACAGCGTGGTTTGGGGCATTCCCATGCTTGTTCTCATCGTAGGCACGGGCATCTTTCTGACCATAAGAATGGGCGGATTCCAATTCGCGCATTTCGGTTACGCTTTGAAAAACACCCTTGGCAAGGTATTCAAAAAGGGTGAAAAACAAAGCGCGGGCGATGGCGCGATCACACCGATCCAAGCCGTAACTACAGCGCTTGCCGCAACGGTAGGAACCGGCAATATCGTCGGCGTAACCGGCGCGATCGCGCTTGGCGGCCCCGGCGCTGTTTTTTGGATGGAGCTTTCCGCGCTGGTCGGCATGTGCACAAAATTCTGTGAAGTGACCCTCGCTATCAAATACCGCGAGCGCAACGATCACGGCGACTGGATAGGCGGCCCGATGTATTACATTAAAAACGGCCTCGGCAAAAAATGGGCATGGCTTGGCGGATTATTCGCGGTTTTGGGCGCGCTGGCCGCGTTCGGCATAGGCAACATGACGCAGATAAACTCCATCGCCACATCCTTCACCTCCGCGCTTAACACCATGGTTCCCTCAACAATCGGCAGCGAAAAGCTCATCTGCCTGATAGTAGGCATCGTGATGGCCGTTATCTGCGCGCTGGTTTATCTTGGCGGCATAAAGCGCATAGGTCAGGTCACGGAAAAGCTGGTTCCCATGATGGCAATAATCTATATCGTTTCTTCTTTGATTTTGATTTTCATAAATATAGGCAGGTTCCCCGAGATCATCCGTCAGATCTTCGTTGGCGCATTTAACCCCTCCGCCATAGTCGGCGGCGCTCTCGGCATAACGCTGATGGAAGCTGCAAAACGCGGCGTCTCCCGCGGCGTATTCTCCAATGAGGCCGGTCTCGGCTCCGCCCCTATCGCCCACGCCGCAGCCGATACTCCGGGTCCTGTGGATCAAGGCTTATACGGCATATTCGAAGTATTTGCCGACACCATCGTTATCTGCACGATGACGGCTCTGGTAATTCTTATGAGCGGCACTCCCATCCCTTATGGCAGCAACCCCGGCGTTGCGCTTACCAATGCCGCCTTCGCTGAGGTATACGGCCCCGGAGCCACGGTGGTCGTTGCCATCGGCATATGCCTGTTCGCAGGCTCAACGATATTGAGCTGGGGACTTTACGGCACCCGCTGCGCGGAATATCTATTCGGTTCAAAGGTAATTAAGCCATATCAGATCATCTTCTGCCTAATGGTCATCGTGGGCGCGACCATGAATCTTTCTCTCGCATGGGATATCGCGGACACTCTGAATGCTTTGATGGCTATACCGAACCTTGTGGGTCTTATCTTCCTCTCGCCTGTTGTGGTGCAGCTAGTGCGGGAATACCGCGATAAGCATTTCCGCAGAAATCTGAGAGCATAAGCATTTCCTTCCAAACAAACCGAACGGGCGCTATAAAGCGCCCGTTTTCTTGCTTCTGTAGCAAATGTTATCAGAAAAAGCTTAATGCGCATATATTGCCTTCGCAAGCTGCAATACGCGCTGGCGGCACAGTTTCAAGGCGGAGTAAAATGTCCGCGTCCGCATCCGGCATATATAAGGAAAAGCCCGGTCGTCCCGGGCTTTTCCTTGTTGTTATATCACCTGTAGAATATTCCTATAAGAATGACCCCTATGCCGAACAAAACGGCGCACACGATTATCCAGAAACCGATAGCCGAGTTATCCTTGCCCTGTATCCGCCAGAGTCTAAATAGAAACAGCAGCAGCACCAATATTGCAAGCGCAAACATGGAAACATATGAACACAGCGCAATAAACGGAGTCATTATCGTTGTCCTTTCTTATTGGAACAGGGCGAGGAACACGCCTGCCGCAATCGCGGAGCCTATTACTCCGGCCACATTGGGTCCCATTGCGTGCATAAGGATGAAGTTGCCCGGCTTATCCTTCTGTGCCACTACCTGCGAAACGCGGGCAGCCATAGGCACTGCCGAAACACCGGCGGAGCCGATAAGGGGGTTGATCGGGTCCTTACTGAGCTTGTTCATAAGCTTTCCGAGCAGGACGCCGCCCGCCGTACCGCCGCTGAAGGCAATCACGCCAAGAACGAGTATCGAGAGAGTCTGCATATTGAGAAACGCATCCGCCGTAGCGGTAGCGCCAACCGAAATTCCGAGGAATATCGTTACGATATTCATAAGCTCATTCTGCGCGGTCTTGGAAAGCCGCTCGGTAACGCCGCTTTCGCGGAAGAGGTTGCCAAGCATCAACAGTCCGATCAAGGGCGTCGCCGAAGGGAGCAAAAGCGCCACAAATATAGTAACTACTATCGGGAAGACGATCTTCTCCTGCTGAGAAACGGGACGGAGCTGCTTCATAACGATGCGGCGCTCATCCTCACTGGTCAGCGCGCGCATGATGGGCGGCTGAATGACCGGCACCAGCGCCATATACGAATACGCCGCAACAGCGATAGGCCCGAGAAGATGCGGAGCCAGACGCAAGGTAACATAGATAGCCGTCGGACCGTCCGCGCCGCCTATGATGCCTATTGATGAAGCTTCCTTCACGCCAAAGGGCAGTATATCGGGGAAAGTGGAACCGAGCCATATCGCACCGATAAAGGTAAGGAAGATGCCAAGCTGAGCCGCCGCGCCCAGCAAGAGGCTCTTGGGATTGGCGATCAAGGGACCGAAATCCGTCATAGCTCCCACGCCCATGAATATGAGAGAGGGATATATGCCCAGCTTAACGCCGAGATACAAATAATCGATCAGACCCGCGCCCTTGCCCAGAGAATCCCAGTCGACCACAGTGTGTCCATCCACTACCTTTAAAAAATAGTCGGTGTGGAACATTTCAGCTCCCGGCAAATTCGTAAGGAGCATACCGAAGGCGATGGGTATGAGCAGCAAAGGCTCAAATCCCTTCACTACAGCAAGATACAGCAAGACACATGCTATCAGTATCATTACTAGACAACGGGGGTCATTGAATAGAATCGAGAAACCCGTGCTCTTGAAAAACTCTAATAAAGCCTGCATATTATGCCTCCTTCTTCGGACGCGCTTCGATCTTTCGAATTACGACGCTCATCCACTGGGTCAAAAGGATTAGAACATACAGTCCAACAAACACCGTGCCCATGCCCAGACACAAAACAAACCAAGGTGAAATTTCCATATGCTTCGCTCCTGCTAATGATTTTGAGAAGGATTGCAAAGATGCAAAGCAGATATTCACTTCTTTTTTATATCAACTTATCGTTATAGGCTTTTTATTCGTTTGCGTAATCTATCATGCGGTAGCCTACGCCCGTTTCCGTGATTATGTATTGCGGATCGGCCGGATTGTCTTCTATTTTGCGGCGAATGTTCGCCATATTTACGCGCAATATCTGATTATTTACGGTAGGCCGCGCGCCCCATACGCTGCGGATAATAAAATCGTAGGTGAGGACCTTGCCCACATGAAGCATGGTGAGCATAACTATCTTGTACTCTACCTGCGTTAAATGCACCTCTTGCTCACCCATATATACGCGCCGTTTATCATAATCTATGCATAGCTGTCCGTTGCAGGATTTGCCTGTAGGCATATCGGGGCTTCCCGTATTGGTGTGCCTCAGCGCTATGCGTATGCGGGCAAGCAGCTCGGCGGTGCCGAAGGGCTTTGTGATATAATCGTCAGCGCCGATATCCAACGCCTCGACCTTTTCTTTTTCTCTGTTTCGCGCGGAAAGCACGACTATCGGCACCTGCGACCATTGACGCACATTTTTGATTATGTCGATTCCATCCATATCAGGCAGGCCAAGATCGAGCAGCACCACATCGGGGCAATGCGATGAAATAGTCGCCAGAGCCTCACGTCCGGTCTTCACCTGCAAAACACGATAATCATTCGCACTAAGTATAGTGGTGAGCAAATGTATTATCGCTTTATCATCCTCAACAACGAGCACTACCGGCAGATTTTTCATACGCCTTCCCTCCAGTTATAGTTCATCTATTACATTATACATATCTCGAAACAAATTACAGCCCCATTTCCGCTAGGATTCCGTTAAGATACGTTAACGTGCGTAAAGATTCGTTAATTATGATTTATTAGCGCCGAAACAGCTTATTTTAACATATCTTTAGCGGCACTATATCGTATACTTGTAAGCGAGAAGGATTGCAAATATGCAAAGCAGGTGTCAAAGGCATATTTTTGTGCTATAATTCCATATT
The DNA here is from genome assembly GCA_964408655.1 of uncultured Oscillospiraceae bacterium. Taxonomy (GTDB): domain Bacteria; phylum Bacillota; class Clostridia; order Christensenellales; family CAG-138; genus JAQVRG01. The sequence goes on from CAYPAH010000071.1 coordinate 8,594, forward strand.
ATGAAAAGATTTTTTAAAGAATTCTATAATCGCGCTCGTGTTTTCCGTCCGGAGCTCAGACCTTTTCTTTGTATGCTGGTCATTATGCTTGGCGCCACGGGCATGAGCATGGTTCTTCACCGTTTTTTTATCCAAAATAACAATGTTTCTATTATATATACACTGGCCGTGGTCATCGTAGCCTGCATGACGCCGGGTTATTTTTACGGCATTGTCGCCTCAATTATAAGCGTGTTCGGCGTAAATTACTTTTTTGCCGCCCCGTATTGGGCTCTTGACTTTTCACAGACAGGATATCCCATAACCTTTTTGACCCTGCTCGTCGCCTCTGTTATAACCAGCACGCTTGTTACCGGTTACAGAGAGCGCGACCGTGCAAGGCTCGAAGCGGACACCGAAAAGCTTCGCAGCAACCTGCTTCGCGCCATCTCCCACGACCTTCGCACCCCGCTGACCTCTATATCCGGCGCAAGCTCGGCGCTTTTAGACGACAACCAGGCTATCGACGAGGAGTCGCGCAAGGCGCTGCTCATGGATATTCGCGAAAACTCACAATGGCTTATTAGAATGGTAGAAAACCTGCTCTCCGTAACAAAAATACAGGATGGGCGTACTTCCATACATAAAACACCCGATATGGCCGAGGAGATCGTGGCTCAGGCAGTAGCTCAGATACGCCACCGTTTCCCCGAGCAGACGCTCAAAATAAGCGTGCCGAACGACCCTCTGCTAGTGCCGATGGACGGCACCTTGATAGAACAGGTATTAATAAATCTTATAGAAAACGCCATATATCACAGCGAGAGCAATGAGGCGATAGAGATCGTTGTGAAAAAGAACGCTCAAGCTATTTTTCTTATAAGAGATCATGGAAAAGGCGTTGATGAAGGATATATCCGTAAGCTTTTTAACGGCCATATCGATCCTTTGCGCACAGGAGATCAAAACCGCGGAATGGGTATTGGTCTTTCCATTTGCGCGGCTATCGTTCGTGCGCACGGAGGCGAAATAAACGTACATAATGCTGCCGGCGGCGGAGCTATGTTCAGCTTTGCGCTCCCCTTTGACGCTGTAAAATAATTCCATGAACTCCTTGAGACAAACTGCCCGGTTTTATGCCGAAACTTAACGGATATTTTATCCGTTTCCCCTTTTCTTCCCATTCTCTTAACGCCACAGATGCTATTATTATCACTTTCTTAATCTGCTTTTCAACAAAATAGCCAGACGCAAAAATTCGCTTTTTTCAAGGCTTCGCTTGGCTTTTTCTCTTTTTTCACGCTTGCCGCTCCGCTTTGACATTCTTTTTATTTTTTCATATTCTAAATTTGCCTGTGAGCCCATATAACAGGTATAACATCTCGCTAATCATATTAAGGAGGTTCATTGTTAATGGAAGAAAACAAACGTGGACAATGGGGATCGACATTCGGCTTTTTGATGGCTGCTATCGGCAGCGCGGTCGGTCTTGGCAACATCTGGGGCTTCCCGTACAAAATGGGTAAGTGTGGCGGCGGCGCCTTCCTTTTAATGTATCTTATTCTTGTCGTTTTCGTGGGATTCGCCACAATGCTCGGCGAACTTGCTTTAGGCCGCAAATACGGCCGCGGTGCTGTCGGCACCTATGCATCTATAGGTAAGAAGTGGACCTGGGTCGGTTACATGGGCGTAGCCTCCGGTTTCTTCATTCTTTCCTTCTACAGCGTATTGGGCGGCATGGTCCTTCGTTACATGATCGGCTTCATTATGCAGATGTTCGGCGGCATGGGCTTTGAAGGCCTCGGCGGCGGTGAGTTCTTTGGCTCATTCACCACCAACGCATCCGGTATGATGAT
>CAYPAH010000072.1:0-10331 GCA_964408655.1 uncultured Oscillospiraceae bacterium
TCCACTTGAAAGGCAGCATCCAGGCTGATGAGCAGCAGGCGCACCGCTATTTCCATATTTAAAGGATGATCCTCGCAAACCAGCACCCGCTTGCCGCTGAGCGCCGAAATATCCGCCTCTTTTTTCTGTTCTGGCCGATAATCCGGCAAAAGCTCGAATTTCAGGCAGACAGTGACCTCTGTGCCCTCATCCTTTTCGCTTTTTACCTCTATGCTTCCATCCATCATCTCAACGAGCCGCTTAACTATGGCAAGCCCCAAGCCAGTGCCCGGATATGTATCCTGAGCGCTGTTATACTCCTGCTCAAAGGGGATAAAGACCTTGGGCAAAAATTCTTCGGAAATGCCTATGCCGTGGTCGCGTATGACAAACTTATTGTAAGCATAGCCGTTCTCGCGCTTATAGCATTCCATTTCCATTTCCACCACGCCTCCCTCGCGGGAGAATTTTACGGCGTTGGACAAAACGTTGAGTATTATCTGCTGTGTACGCAGCTTATCCGCCATGATATAAGTATGGTTGATATTGTTTTGCTTGATCTTATAAACGATATGCTTTTCGCTTGCGTATGCTTTTATCAGCATAAGAGTTTCTTCAAACATCTTCATTGTGTCCACAGGCTCAAGATCAAGCGTCAGTTTTTCGTTTTCGATCTTATTCATATCAAGCGTGTCGTTTATCAGCGAAAGCAGAAATTGCCCGGAATTTTCTATCTTCGCCAAGGTCTCGCGCACGTCCTGAGGCATATCCATATCCTTTGACAAAGCGGCAAGTCCTAAGATGCCGTTCATTGGGGTTCTCATATCGTGGCTCATTCGTGAAAGGAAATCGGATTTTGCGTGGTTCGCGCGCTCTGCTTTTTCAAGCGCATCCTGAAGCATCTCGTTGTTTTTCGCTTCCAGCTCGCTTTGTCTTTTCACCGCTTTAAGCATGAACGACATAATAAGAATAATGCATATGACTATCATCGCCGTCACTATGAATAACGGCTGGTCATAAAGCAGTCTGGTCAAAGAAAATTTTTCTGTGTTAAACCCCGCATATTTATTCGTTATGTTGATGATGTCGCTATCCCGAATCGAAAGAACCGCCTTGTTCAGTATCGACGAGAGATGCTTGCTTTCCGTGTTTTTAACGGCTATCGAAAACTCCGTGGCGGCAAGAGGCACCACAGTCATAAGAAGGCTGTTCGTTTCGTCGTCATATAAGGCATGCTCCGCGGTTTTGGTGTAAACATATGCCGCGTCAGCCTTTCTGAGCACCACGGCGTCCACGCATTCCTGCGCGGAATCATAATATGTCAGCTCGCTGATATCCTTGGGCAGTCTGAACTCTATGAGCCTATCGCTTATGTCCGTACCGGCTATGACCGCGACGATCTTTTCAGGGCCTACGGCGTCCCTTCTCGTCAGCTTGGCTATAGTGTCTGAATAATACGGCTCCGTTAAACGGTAAGCGTTCTTTTCGGCAAAGTTATATTCAAACCTCATATCGAGTATTATGTCAGATGCGCTATGGGTCTGAGATGCATATACATGCCCGTTGCCAACATGCTTTATTACATTGACGTTTAAGCCGCTTCGCTCTATTATCAATTTTGTGATATCCGCGTGTATGCCTTTCAAAACTTTGTCATCATAATATGAATACGGTTCGCTTTCACCGTTTATGCAGGCGGTGAATACTATTCCTTTTTCTTTGCACTCGCTAATAAACTGCCTTTCCGCGCTTGAGAGATCAATGCTTTTTTCGTCCTGCGCGGAATAGTATTTTTTATAGAGCGTGTCTTCGAGCATCGGCATAGTGCTGTTGAGCTGGTTCATGGCATAGTTGATCTCTGAGATCAGTTTGTTGTTGCCCTTTCGCGTAATTATATAGAATGGCTGCAAATCGAATTTATCCAGCAGATGTTCCTCGCCGGTTACGCGAAAATCCTTGCTCAGCGCCGCGTCTATTTCTCTGTTTTTTAGCGCTTCAAGCATATCGTCCCTATGCACATAGGTCCTAAGCTCATATGAAAAACCATGCTCGTCCGCATAGCTTGCAAGACTGGCAATATAGGCGTTGCCCTCGCTCACGCCTATGCGTATGCCGTTCCAGTTATCATAATTTTCCGTTGAAAATCTTTCGTCGTTTTGTCTTGTGGTAAGCATTACCGACATTTTGCCCATAGAATAGGCCGAATAGGCAAAGTCTTTTTCGCGTTCGCTCGTTTTTAAAACGGAAGTGAGTATGTCGAGCTCGCCCCTTTCGAGCATACCGAGCATCTCATACCAGCTTATATTTTCCTCGTAGCCGATGTATTCATATTGCCAGTTGGTATAGTTGAGCATTTTTTGCAGATATTCATATCCGTAGCCGCTGCGCCTTCCTTTTTCATCCACCATATGGTAGCCTTCTTCGCGGTAAAAGCCCACTCTTATGCGCTCAGGCTCTTTAGCTTCATCCGCATCAGCTACAGCACAGCATAAAAAAACGGCAGAAAGCAATATCAGGGTCAAGCAGCAATTTCTCAGTGTTCGGCTCATCTATCGTCAATCTCCTTGGCTATGCGCTTCATCTGCCGTTGATCTCCTCACAAATCAGCTTTTCGTATTCTTCCGACGGCATGGGACGCGCAAAATAGTAGCCCTGCACATAGTCACAGCCGGCTCCTCTTAGAAACTCGACCTGTTCTCTCTTTTCAACACCCTCCGCGACCGTGGATATTTCAAGCCGCTTCGCCATGTCGACCACGAATGTGATTATGCTGTCGCTACGTTTTTTATTTTCCGTGTCGGATAAAAAGCGCATATCTATTTTCAAGATATCTACTTCGATATCCTTTAGTACGTTCAAAGAAGAATATCCGCTGCCAAAGTCGTCCATCATTATCGTGAAGCCGCAGCTATGCAGCTCGTTTATCATGTTATGCAATATGTCCGCATTTTCAGTGTAGGCGCTCTCGGTTACTTCAAGATGCAGCAGCGAGCGCGGCACACCATATTTATCTGTAAGAGCGCAAAGCCTTTCCACAAGATCCTGCTTATAGATATTCCCTCTTGAAACGTTCACGGAAACAGGATGCAAAGGCCAGCCCAGCTCCTTCCACTTTTTTATCATGGCGCAGACCTTTTCCCACACATAGAAATCAAGCTCCGTGATAAAGCCGTTTCTCTCGAACACCGGTATGAACTCTCCCGGAGAGATCATTCCCCGCTGCGGGTGCTTCCAGCGGACCAAAGCCTCAGCTCCGCTGCTTTTTTCTGTTCTCAGATCATACTTTGGCTGAAGATAGACCACAAACTGCTCTTCTGAGAGAGCTGTGCTCATTTCGTTGGTTATTTCCTGCTCAACAGCTATCTTCTGACCCATCTCGGGCGTATAGAAGGCATAGCTTTGCATATAGCTTCCCTTTACCTGCTTTGAGGCAAGCGTAGCCCTGTCGAGCATGATGACCGGCTTTATTTCCGGTTCGTCGATGATATATACGCCTATTGTCGGCACAAGATCGAAATAAAGCGGATATGCTTTGAGCTTGGCACGAATATACTTCGAAAAATCCTCTGCCGTTTCTTCGCCCCTGTTTCTAAGAAGCAGCGCAAAAACGTCGGAATCCATACGTCCGTAGGCGTAATCCTCTATATTCTTGCCGTATTCGGCAATTATACGAGCGATATATTGAAGCACATTATTGCCTTCGCGCGTGCCAAAGAAGGCATTGACAAGCTGAAATCTGTCAATATCAAAACGGATAAAGGCAAACTCGCCCACGCTTGAACCGCGAAGCATGGCGCTTACCTTATCAAAGAATTTATTTTTATTATATATATCGGTCAAGGTGTCGAACTCCGCCAGATACTTTAGCTGTTCAAAGGCGGAAAGGCGGCTTCTTGTAATAGCGTTTTTCAAACGGAATCTGATTATATCAGCGTCATAAGGCTTGGATACAAAGTCCCACGCGCCAAGCCTCAGCGCCTTTTTTTCATTTTCTCTATCGTTATTGCCCGTCGAAACGATAACCGGGATATTCTGCATTTTTTCGTTTATAGAAAGCTGCTGTAAAAATGCGAAGCCATCCATCACCGGCATGACCAGATCCAGCATTATCCCGGCGATAGAATCGGCGTTCTGCTCTAATATAGCCAGCGCCTTTTCTCCGTTTTCAGCCGTGGTCACATTATATTCCGGCAATAAAATTTTAGTGAGTATTTCCCGGTTTACATAATTGTCTTAAATTACAAGAACCTGTTTTTTCTTTCCCTGCTCCGTCATCTTCCTCTTGTCCTCCGCGAATCGCAGCATTTCTTTATGCTTTCGCAAAAACTAACAATTTTTAAATATAATACCTAAGGGCGGCTTATCAGATCTATTGCCCCGCCAAAGCAGAAGAAAACCCCTTGGGATATTCGATGTCTTATAGAGGGTATGCACGCCCATAAAGGGCGTGCCGCAAAATCAAAGTGCCTTATACGCAGCGCGGGGCTTAAGCTGTCGATCCATATGGATCAAGAACTTTCTTATTAAGAAAAACTCTCTCTGCTTCAGATCAGCCCCGCCTGTTCCCGTTATCTCAATATCAGCCCAGGATCTTATCCTTCGCGTCGTTAAGAGCATCCTTCGCTTCTTCGATCAAGGACTCTACAACCTCTTCGTCAGCGTCGAAATTGTCGGCAAGAGAGGTGAAAAGCACATTCTTCAAGCTGTTTGCAGAAGGATTATTGCCTGCGACCATACCCGAAGCGTAACGGGCGTTTTCAAGACGCGCCGCATCCAGACGATCCATGATATAAGCCGTAACATTGACGGTGTTATTTTCGAAGTCGATCTCATTCTGCTCTAATGCGCCAGCCAGCTTGCACAGATCCTTATACATGGCGTCGTAATCCTTATATTCGGCCTCCTTGAGCTTGGCGCAGGTGTTATAAATGGAATTTGCCTGTGCGCGAGTGAGTATGCCGGTGTGGAACATGCTGCGCACGGTGGTTTTCACATGTCCGAGGAGCGCCTCGTCATCCGCCGCGCCCACTTTTCCCAGAAGGGAATCGCAAAGGTTATGGAAGATAGGATCGGCGATCTCGGTTTCAACTTTAGCGAAGCCAGTGGAGCACATCCCCAAGCAAATGAAGAGCGCCAAGAGCAAAGCTATAGATTTATTCAGTTTCATAATTAATTGCCTCCTAAATATATATTGTTACAAGATAAATAATAACATATATTCTGTCAGATTTACACAGAAAAATTTGTGTTTTCAGAGAAAATTATACTTCTTAACGCATAATTCACAAGATTATCATATAATCCCCGCCTAAAAACAATGTTTGACATTCCAAGTCTTATATGCTAGGATGAATCAAATTTTGAAATGGAAGGTGTCTGTTTGGATTCTGTTCTGTAAGGAACGCTCTGTCATATAACAAAAAAGCGGCCGCATGACCGTCAGCTTTGCTATTTGATGTTGTTTCATACAGAACTGTGAAAAGACAGCCCTAAGGCTTTTTGGACATGGTTCTTGCCATGCCCTTTTTATTTGCGTGAAACAGGCGTTCCGGCTCCCTGCAAAAAACATCATGCGATAAAAACAAGCTAAGGAGAAAAAACCTTGAATCCGTATTTTGAAGCGCTGGACTTCCCCAGCATTATAGATAAATTAAAAGAACATGCCTTATCCGACAAGGCGAAACAGGCGTTAGACGAGCTTTCGCCCTGTTTGAACGAGGATCTGTGCCGCCGTAAAATGGCAGAGACCAGCGCCGCAAGAGCCGTGCTTGACGGCTGCGGTTCGCCGCCGCTTGCCTCTATGAAGGGTATCGATCAGCTTTTGAGCTTTGCCGAAATAGGCTCCATGCTCCTGCCTGAACAGCTAACGAACATTGCCCGCTTTTCCATCTCATGCCGGCGTCTTTCGGCTTATCTCAAGCGCGGAGAGGGCTTCGGGCAGGACGTGGCCTTTTACGGCCGCAGCCTTATCGATCTATCCGAGCTTCAAAAAGAGATAGAAGCCTGCGTGAACGAGGTCAAGGTGTTTGACGAAGCAAGCTCAGCCCTTCGCGACCTTCGCCGCAGAATGGAGCGCACGGAAGCACAGATAAAAGAGAAGCTCGCTCATATTCTGCAAAGCCGCAAGCAATACCTTTCCGACAGCTATATCGCGAACCGGAACGGCCATTATGTGCTTCCCGTTCAGCGACAATATCAGGCACAGTTCGGCGGAACGGTGATAGAAGTCTCAAACAAGGGCTCTACGGTGTTTATGGAGCCAAGTGCCATAGTAAGCCTACAAGAAGAGCTGACGCGGCTGAGCGTTGATGAGGACTGTGAAACGCGGCGTATACTTTACACTTTAAGCGGAAGCGTCGCGGAGTTTGCGCCAATGATACGCAGCAATATGGATCTTATGGAACAGCTCGATCTGCTCTTTGCAAGGGCGAAATACAGCGCGGCCATCGGCGCACGCCCCGTCGAGATAGGCTGTAAGCGCCGGATAAAGATCATTCAAGGCCGTCACCCTCTGCTTAAAGCAGAGCTTTGCGTGCCGCTTGACTTTGAGATAAATGAAAGCGACTCCGGCGTTATAATAACAGGCCCTAATACCGGCGGAAAAACGGTATCGATAAAAACCGTTGGGCTGCTTTCCCTTATGGCGCAATGCGGGCTGCACATTCCCTGTGAAGAGGGCAGCTATATCGCCATGCAGGACGGTCTCTGGTGCGACATAGGCGATAGCCAGAATATATCGCAAAACCTTTCGACCTTCTCCGGCCATATAACCAACATTATCAAAATATTGGAAAACGCAAGCAAAGATTCTCTGGTGATACTTGATGAGCTTGGCAGCGGAACAGACCCCACCGAAGGCATGGGCATAGCGATAGCCGTGCTGGAAGAGCTGCGAAGGCGGGAATGCATGTTTTTGGTCACCACTCACTATCCGCAGGTCAAAAGCTACGCTGAAAAAAGCGAAGGCATAAAAAGCGCCCGCATGGCTTTTGACAAGGAAAGCCTTCGTCCTCTTTACCGTTTGGAAATGGATAAATCCGGCGAAAGCTGCGCGCTTTATATAGCCGAACGCCTTGGCATGGCTCCGCATTTGCTGGAATGCGCCCGGCATGAGGTATATGGCACGGAAATGAAGCTTGACGGCTCGCATTCTTCCATGAAAGCTCCCAAGAGCAAGCTTGTAAGAAGCGTTCCGCCAAAGCAGGTCTTTGACCCGTCCGTGAAATTTTCAATGGGAGACTCGGTAATAGTGCTGCCCGATAAGGAAACCGGCATAGTTTACCGCCCCGCCGACGAAAAAGGAGACGTGATAGTGCAGATAAAAGGCGTCAAGCAGCGCGTAAAGCACACGCGAGTTCAGTTGCAGATACCCGCCAGCGAGCTTTATCCGCCCGACTATGACTTTTCCATCATCTTCGATTCTGTAGAAAACCGCAAGGCGCGCCACACCATAAACAGGCGCTTTGATGAAAACGCCGTGGTCAGCTATGAAGCTGATGAATTATGAATAAGCCTCAATAAAAAAGGCATACGGTTTCAGATACTGAATCCGTATGCCTTGGCTTTTTATTGTTTTTAGATAAACAGCTCTGACTCAGCGTACATCACGGCTTTTCCGGCTATTTTGACCCGTTTTTCGCCGCATTCGCAATATAAGTCGCCTCCGCGCGGCGATATTTGGCGCGCAAAGAGCTTGTTTTTATTGAGTCTTTCAGCCCAAAGCGGAATAAGGCTGCAATGTGCCCGCCCCGTGACGGGATCTTCATTGACCTTGAGCTTCGGATAAAAACAGCGGGACACAAAGTCCGCCTTCGTGCCCGCGGCGGTCATTATAAATCCCAATCCCTCTGGCAGGGCGCGCATCGCGTCAAAATCCGGCTTTGCGCTTAGCAGTTCGGCCTCGCTGCCTGTCATCAGTATAAGATCCTCGCATAAAAAAGCCTCGCTGACATCAACGCCGGCCGCTTTTCGCATGGCTGGGCTAAGCTCCACAGTATGCGGCTTCCAGTTGGGAAAGACCATCTCAAAGAACTCGCCCTTCTTTTCAACGTTTAGAATGCCGCTGCGCGTAGAAAAAGAAAAAGAGGATACTTCGGGATAATAGCGCTGCGAAAGCACAAAGCTCGTCGCAAGCGTCGCATGGCCGCACAGATCTATCTCGCCGCCCGGCGTGAACCAGCGCAGCGCGAAACCATCCTTTTCCTTCACCGTAAACGCGGTTTCCGAAAGATTGTTTTCTATGGCTATGCTCTGCATCAGCCCGTCGTCAAGCCACTTATCAAGCACGCATACGCCCGCCGGATTACCGCCAAACACATGATCTGTAAACGCATCGACTATATAAGCCTTCATAGCAGTCTCCTTCGCTTTTTTTATTATTATAACACATTGTCTGTGTTCGCGTCGCCATAGCACAGATAAATCTATTTCTATATATAAAAAAAGAAGCAGCCTGTTAGGACTGCTCCTTTAATATAACTTGCTTTATGCGTTCAAATTAGCCTTGGACTTCTTATTGCGCTCAAGCTTGGAGATCCAGATAGCGCAGGTGGCGTCACCGGTGATGTTGAGCGTTGTGCGGCCCATATCGAATATCTTATCGACGCCTGCGATGATCGCGATACCTTCAACGGGAACGCCGATGGAGGTAAGAACCATTGCCAGCATTATCATACCGGCGCCGGAAACGCCAGCGGTACCAACGGAGGCCAGAGTCGCGGTAAGAACCACCATAGCCATGTCGGCAAGAGTCAGATCAATGCCATAGCAGGAAGCTATGAATATCGTGGCTACCGCCTGATAGATGGCAGTACCGTCCATGTTGATGGTAGCGCCAAGGGGCAGCACGAAGGAGCTGATCTCCGGCTCCGCGCCCAGCTTGTTGCAGCACTCGATGTTGAGCGGCAGCGTGGCATTGGATGAGGTGGTGGTGAAAGCGCATATCATAGCGGGAGCCAGCCCCTTGAAGAACTTTATCGGGCTCATTCCGCTGAGGAACCTTATGCTGCAACCATAAACGATGACAACGTGCAGGATATATCCCAAATATGCAATGCCGATTACCAGAGCGAGCGTGCCAACGATAGACGCGCCGTTCACGGCAACAACGTTCGCCATAAGGCAGAAGACGCCGATCGGGGTGATCTTGATTATCATCATCATTATCTTCATAACGACTTCGTTCATGCAGTTGACGAAATCGCCGATCTTTTGAATTTACACGCCGCCGCGATAAGGCAAGATCAATAAAAATAAGTTCCGTGTTTTCCTGCATATGCTTAACGATTTCGCGCTATGCGGTTTCGATGCGTAAAATACAAAGCGTTTGACATACGATTTTTTGGATATGTGGTGTTCAGCCAAAAAGAAAAATAGCATTTTTGCCCTGCCCATACAATAGCTTTACAGCAATAATAACGATGTGTTAACGGAAAACAGGGGCATTTTTAACGCTTTATTAACATAATCAAATATATCAATATACCATCTTGATCTGGGTCGCCTGCTTCCATGTTAAGAGCGCATAATGAGCCTAAGCACATCAATGAATCATTCCTGAGAAAAACGAAGTATGACTCAGCGCAAAAACGCACAGGCTATGTCATCCGTTCTATCATAACAGCATCGCCCATATGCTTTATAAAACGCGAAATGAGCGGCTGAATTGAATATAGAAAAACAACGACTGGAGATGATCTTTTGAAAATAAAATGGAAAACGCTTTTGATATGCCTGGCCGTACCGCTTATCGTTGGCGCGCTTGCGGCAGTTCTTACGCAAGAGAGCATGGAAAGCTTTGAAGCCTTGAATCAACCGCCGCTCTCGCCTCCCGCATGGCTCTTTCCGGTAGTCTGGACTGTGCTTTATATTCTTATGGGCGCAGCGTCATATCTTATTTTATGCAACTGCGGCGCGTTTCGCGCGCAAGCGGCTTCCGCGCTGAAGATATATGCTATTCAGCTTGTGGTGAATTTCTTTTGGACGATCATTTTTTTTAATCTCAAGCTGTATCTGTTCGCCTTCATCTGGCTTTTATTGCTTTGGGGACTGATATGCATTACGATAAAGCGCTTTGGCGCAATATCAAAAACGGCCGCATATCTTATGCTGCCGTATCTGATCTGGGTAAGCTTTGCGGGATATTTGAACCTTGGTATCTTTTTTCTTAATTAACCCAGCGCGACGTCCAGAAGCATCATAAGCGCAAAGCCCAGACCCACGCCGATAGTCCCCACGTTTGAATGCTCGCCCGCCTGAGCCTCCGGGATCAGTTCTTCGACCACGACATATATCATGGCTCCCGCCGCGAACGAGAGGATATATGGAAGTATGGGGGTAACAAGAGAGGTGAG
>CAYPAH010000073.1:0-2407 GCA_964408655.1 uncultured Oscillospiraceae bacterium
GCCGTCCTTTACGACGACTATGCGATCCTTTTGAGAAAGAAGCTGCGAAACGGCGCTTTTTTCATCCTGATAAAGCAGGCGAAGCTCGCTTTTGCCCGTGAGCAGCACATCGCTTGCGTCGATGATTTCCTTATAATAATCCATTATCTTGCCCGAAAGAAGCTCTGGACGTATGTTGGGATCGAAGCTGATCTTCACCCCGTTGGCCTTGGCAAGCGAAACGGCGCGCATTATGGCCTCGCCCATAGTGGGACTTCCGGTTATGGAACAACCCATTATATGAAGGTAACGGGTGTTTTTGATAAGCTCTTCGTCTATATCGGCCGAGCAAAGCTCGCCGCAGGCGGCTTTTGTGAAATGAAAGATGTATTGGCGGCTGCCGTCTTCAAAATAAGTTACGAAAGCGACGCCTGTGCTGTTTTGATCGGTTTCGACTATGTGCGAAACGTCCACACCGTCGTCCGCGAGCCGTTCGCGGTTTATGCGCGCGAAATCATCTTTGCCTACCTTGGCGACTATGGCGCATTTGGCGCCCATGCGCGCGGCCTGATCCGCGCATATGGCGGGCGCGCCGCTCGGGTATGGACCAAGAAGAGTGCCGGGTTTATAGAATACCTGCCCTTGCTTTTCGGTCAAAACCTCGACTAAGATTTCTCCTATCATAATAACGTCATACATACGCAAAGGGACCCCTTTCGAAATTTGTATATCTTGCAATTGACATATGCCGTAGGATTCCAGAAGAAAGATCAAAACGCAAAATTACGATTGACATATCTGAACCACAATGCTATTATACAATCATAAACGAAAACAAACAACTAAAAAAAACAAAATTTCGTAACAAAATTTAGTCAAGGAACGAAAAAACTTACCGGGCAGGGCAAAAATAAAATTCAAGAACGAAAGAAAAACAACATCCATAAATAAAAACGCACAAAATGCTATCAATTTTTCGGTGAAAGCCGAAGTTAAATCAATCAGGAGGAAAATGAAATGAAAAAGACACTGGCTATTCTTATGGCAGCTATTATGATGCTCGCCATGGTCGCCTGCGCGGCACCCGCCGCTGCCCCCGCCGCCGAGCCCGCAGCCCCCGCTGCTGAGCCGGCCGCAGAACCCGCTGCCGAGCCCGCCGCGAAGACTCCCGCTGATCTGAAGCTGGGCTTCATCCTCGGTTCCCGTGAACATGCTTTCTATTGCTCCATCGAAGAGGGCATCAATGCCGCCGCTTCCGAAATCGGCTTTGAGGCTGTTGTTCTCGAGTCCGACCTCAACGGCGCTGTTGCCAGCGAGCGCATCGAGAATCTGGTCGTAGAAGGCTGCGACGCGATCTCCCTGTCCGTCAACGATCCTTCCGGCTGCACTCCGGCCATCGTCGCCGCTGACACCGAAGGCGTACCGATGTTCGCATTTGACTGCACCTCCAGCGAGACCGACGTTATCAAGTGCTTCGTAGGCACCGATAACTATGAGGGCGGCGTTGTTGGCGGCAAAGCCACCATCGCTAAGCTCGAAGAGCTGGGCTTGACCGACGGCGCTACCATCGGCATCATCACCTATCCCGAGCCCCAGTCCTGCATCGACCGTGCTGACGGTTGGTATAGCGTTGTTAACGAATACAAAGATAAGTACAACCTGACCATCGTTGACCTCGGCAACTACAAGGGCGACGCCGACACCGCCAAGAACCTGATGGACGACGCTCTCACCCAGTATCCTGAGATGGCTTGCATCTTCACCGTTGGCGATCCCGCCTGCGTTGGCGCTCTTGCTTCCATCAAGGCCAATGGCGCTCCCACCAAGATGATCGGTTTCGACGCCAACCCCGAAGCTCACGAAGCTATCCTCGACGCCGAGAATGGCCAGATCTGGTTCGCCGACGTTGCGCAGGATCCTTATCAGATCGGTTATCAGATCGCTCAGCAGATGGTCAAGTTCTGCACCGAAGGCACTGTTGACGAAGGCACCATCCTTATCGCGCCGTATCTGGTAGACGCTTCCAACGCCAAGGCGTAAGCAAAAGAAAAGAAAAATAAGAAAACCATATTGTGCTAAAGCACTATATTCGGTAAGATAGAAGTGTGCCCGGGCCACAACGTTCGGGCACATTTCTAAAATGTAACAAAAGCAAACGACCCAAGGAGTGATTGCAATGGAGCCAAATCTGCAAGCGATATCAATAGACAAGAAATTCCCGGGCGTAAATGCGCTTACGGATGTTTCGATCGATTTTTACCCCGGAGAGGTACATGCCCTGCTGGGGGAAAACGGCGCCGGCAAATCCACGCTCATCAAGATCCTCTCCGGCGTTTATACGCCAACGAGCGGACAGATCGTTTATTGTGGAAAAACGGTACAGTTCAATAGCCCGCGCGAAGCTCTCAACAGCGGCATAGCCGTTATC
>CAYPAH010000073.1:2417-10329 GCA_964408655.1 uncultured Oscillospiraceae bacterium
ACGTATTTCTCGGCGCGGAGCCGAAAAAAGGGATGTTCCTTGACCGCGTTAAAATGAACGCGGACACGCAGGAGCTTCTCGATTATATGGAGGTCGCCAACATCAAGCCTACGGACATCGCCGCCAAGCTGACTGCGGCGCAGCAGCAGATGGTAGAGATAGCAAAGGTGATAAGCAAAAAGGCGAAGGTCGTCATAATGGACGAGCCTACCTCTTCTCTTTCAGAGCATGAAATCAACGCGCTGTTCAAGCAGCTCGAGACCTTGCGCGCGAACGGCGTAACGGTGATTTATATATCGCACCGCATGGCGGAGATATTCCGCATATGCGACAGAGCCAGCATCCTGCGAGACGGATGCAAGGTGATGACCTGCATGGTCAAAGAAGTGAGCGAGGGCGAAATAGTAAACAGCATGGTCGGACGCGAGATCAACGATTACTATAACCGCCAGCAGCATACGCGCGGAAAAGAAATGCTTCGCGTTGAAGGGCTTTGCCGCAAGGGAGAGTTCGAAAACATTTCGTTTACGGCCTATGCCGGAGAAATATTGGGCTTTTACGGCTTGATAGGCGCGGGGCGCACCGAGGTCATGGAGACCATATTCGGCGCGCGCGCGGCGAGTGCCGGAAAGATCTATATAGAAGGAAAAGAAGCGCTCATCAAGGACCCGAAGGACGCTATCGAAAAGGGCGTCGGCCTTGTCACGGAGGACAGGCGCCGCACGGGGCTTATGCTTCAAGCTTCGTTAAGGCACAATATCGTGCTTCCGAGCCTGCCGTATCATCATAAAAACATGAACTTTCTCGATAACAAGTGGGAGGCCGACACCGCGAAGGAAATGGTCGAAAAGCTGGGCGTGAAAACCCCGTCGATAGAAACTATAATCGCCAACCTTTCCGGCGGCAACCAGCAAAAGGTCATTCTCGCAAAGTGGCTGATCGCCAACTCAAGGATATTGATACTGGATGAGCCCACGCGCGGCATCGACGTAAACGCCAAGGCGGAGTTTTACGTTTTGATGAACGAATATGTGGCTCAGGGCGGCTGCATAATCATGGTCTCTTCGGAGCTGCCCGAGATGCTTGGCGTCAGCGACAGGATAATCGTCATGCGCGAGGGCGAGATCCGCGGGGAGCTCGACGCAGGCGACGCCAGCGAACAATCGGTTATCGGCCTTGCAAGCTTTCAGAGCCGCACGGCCTGAGCTTAAGGACAGTTAAAGCGTAATACCTTCAGGGAGGAAGAAATCAAGTTATGGAAAAATTCAAAAGCTTTGCTACGAAAAATATCATCGTTTTTGTGCTCATAGCGCTCTGCCTTGGCTTTGGCATAGGCTCTCCGGCGTTTCTGAGCGCGAAAAACATAGTGAACCTCACGACGCAGATGGCGATAAACGCCATGCTTTCGGCGGGTCTTACTTATGTAATCATACTTGGCGGCATAGATATCTCCGTCGGTTCTACCGCAGCTCTTGCGGGCGTATGCGGCGCTCTTGTGGCGAGAAGCAATCCCGATGCATCGGTGTTCATGGCCTGTCTTACATGGATAGGCGTAGCGCTTTTGGTCGGCCTTATCGTCGGCGTGTTCAACGGCCTTATGATCGCAAAATTCAAGGTCGTGCCGATGATCGCGACGCTTGCGATGCTCAATATCGCGCGCGGGCTGTGCTTTGTGTTCTCCGGCGGCTCTTCGGTTTCGGGAGTAAAGAGCAACTATTCGTGGCTGGGTGCAGGCCGTCTTTTGAAGACTATCGATAAGCCCACGGGCTGGATACCCATTATCACGATATTCGTTATAATCGTTGTAATACTTGTGCATATACTGCTTTCTAAAACCGTGTTCGGACGCCATGTCTACGCTACCGGCTCCAACAGCAATGTTGCGCATTTGAGCGGAATCAAGACCGATAAGGTCGTCTTCATCGGCCATGTCATCTGCTCTGTTATGGCGGCTCTCGGCGGTGTGCTCAACGCCTCAAAGCTGCAAAACGGTCAGCCGGGCGCCTGCGACGGATATGAGATGTTCGCTATCGCCGCGACGGTTCTTGGAGGGACCAGCCTTATCGGCGGCAGCGGCTCGGTAGGCCGCGCTATGATAGGCGTGGCGGTCATAGCGGTAATAAACAACGGCATGAACCTGATGCACGTTAATTCCTATTGGCAGAAGGTGGTTATCGGCGTTATCATTCTTCTCGCCGTCATATTGGATATGGCGCAGAAGAAGAAAAAGCTGTAAGATATATCTATATCCCTTTTATTAATAACGCAGCACGCTGCAAGGAGAATTGCGGATGATCTGGACTACCAAGCGCAGCGATTATTTCGCGAACGACGCTCTCGCGGGAATGCAAAGCGCGATGCCCGAGAGATGGAAGGCTTTCATCGGCGTTAAAAACGCCGGTGCGCTTGTGCGCGCGGATTTCGATCCTTCTCATGTGGCTGTGATAATAAGCGGCGGCGGCGGAAACGGCCCGCTCTTTCCCGGCTATGTCGGCGCGGGACTTGCTGACGCCGCGGTAATAGGGGCGCCCTTTGCGGCTCCCAACGCTTATACGATATACGAGACGGGGCTGCATCTTGGCAGGGAAAAGGGCGTGTTGCTGCTTTATAACAACTTCTCCGGCGATTATCTCAATAACGATATGGCGGCGGAGCTGCTGCGCATGGACGGCATAGAGGTCGAAAGCGTCATCAGCACAGATGATATAGCCTCGGCGGTGGGCGAAGATAAAAGCGCCCGAAGCGGCACGAGCGGCATAGCATACCTTATCAAGCTTGCAAGCGCCTGCGCAAAGCGCGGAATGGCGCTTCGGGATATGGCGGCGTTTCTTAAAGAAACGCAGACGCGCCTGGGCACGCTGAGCATACATGTGGATTTCGCGAAAAACGAGATGGCCTACGGCGAGGGCTTTTCCGGCGAACCCGCTATCCGTGTTGAAAATCACATGGATATGCAGAGGAGCGCTGTGGAAATGTGCGATATGCTTCTGGAGGATCTAAAGCCCGAGCCGAATGAAAAGATATTCATTATGGTGAACCGCTTGCGCTACACAAGCTATGCTGACGGATATATCTTTGCGCAGCATGTCGTTGATTATATCTCTAAAAAATACGAGATAGCGCAGCTTCGTGTGGCGAATTTTTCAAGCATAATGGATGTTTACGGCTTTAACGTGAGCCTCTTTTGCGCCGGAGACGAGCACTGCGGCCTATTAAAGGATAATTGCTATACCGATAGCTTTATATTTTAGCTGGAGAATTTATGTTTGCTGAAGAAAGACAAAGAAAGATCTACGACCTGATATGCGAGCAAAAGTCTGTGCGCGTTCAGCAGCTAAGCGAGCTGCTGGACATTTCAGAGGTGACTATCAGGCGCGACCTTGACGAGCTGCATAAGCAGAAAAAGATACTGCGCACGCATGGCGGCGCGGTGGCTTATTATCCGGTGGGGCGCGGCATCAATGTGCCGGATCTTCTCGCGGACGAAAAGCAGCGCAATCAAAAAGAGGCAATAGCCCGCCTCGCTTATGAGTATATCAACGATTACGACACTATTCTGCTGGATGGCTCAAGCACGGTCTTCGAGCTTGTGAAGCTGATAGCGAAAAACGAGAAGCATCACCTTATAGTGATAACCACCTCGGCGCTTTCGGTTATGACGCTTGCAAGCCTGCAGGATAGTCAGGTGATGATGGTGGGCGGTTCGGTAAGTTACCTTCACAACACGGTGGAGGGGCATATCGCCAACCAGTTCATCAAGGGCATAAGGGTCGACAAATGCTTTTTCGGCGTGAACGGGATAGACGAGACCTTTGGCTTCTCAACGCCCAGATTTGAGGATGCGGAGCTAAAGTCCCTGGCGATAGCCTCCGCGCGGCAGTCCTTCATACTGGCCGACCATACAAAATTCGGCAAGGTATATCTTGCGCGCATAGAAGGGTCTGTGGACTTTCTTGTTACCGACCGCATGGCGGACGGTTATCCCTATGAGATATTTGACCCGCAGACGACGGTGCTGTTCACAAACGAGCAAAAGGGGAAATGACGATGAAGAATACCGCGCTGCATATTAGCCGCTTGAGCGAAATGCTTCTTTCGGCAAGCGAGCGTATCGTCCAAAGCGAGGCGGAGCTTACAAGGCTCGATTCCGTCATCGGCGACGGAGATCACGGCGTTGGTATGCGCGACGGTTTCACCGAGGTAAAGCACGTTCTTGAAAACAGCGAATTTGAGGATGCGTATTCGCTAATGCGCGAGGTGGGGATAACTCTCGTTAAAACCATGGGCGGGGCTTCCGGCGTGATATTCGGAACGCTCTTCATCAGCGGATGTACTGCTCTTTCCGGCAAGCAATATGTTAACGCCGATGAGCTTATCGATTTTTTTGACGCGGGAGCCAGAACCATCGCCAAGCGCGGGCGCACGGCGGCGGGGGATAAAACCATGCTCGACGCGCTTTTGCCGGCGGTAGAAGCCATGAGAAAAGCGCGGGTAGCGAGCGACGACGTGGAGGCCGTTATGAACGCGGCATACGAGGGAGCCTGCGCGGGAGCCGAGGCTACAAAGGGCATGATATCGCGAAAGGGACGCTCAAAGAATTTTCGGGAAAAGACGCTTGGCGTAGTAGACCCGGGAGCCGTGTCGCTTTCGATAATCTTTGGCGGCATGTGCGCCGCGATAAAAGACGGGAAAACCAACGGCAATATTTGACGATTCAAATTGATTTTTAAGGAGAACAAGAGACTATGGGCATGGTTAAGGTCAGCGAGATACTGAAAATGGCAAACAAGGCGGATACTGCTGCTATCGCTTTCAACTGCAGCGATTTCAACACTATCTATTCGGTGATAAGCGTTGCGGAGGAGCTGAAAAAGCCCGTTATCTGTATGCTTTATCCCGAGCACGCGCAAAAGAACAACTGGTGCACGCCCAAGACCTTCGCGGAAACGGTCAAGGCGCTCGCCGCAGATAAAAAGGTGCCCGTCGGATTGCATCTTGACCACTGCACTGACGCTTCATATATCCTCGGAGCTATCCGCGACGGATTTAGCTCGGTGATGTACGACGGCTCCATGCTCCCCGTTGAAGAAAACATCATAAACACCCGCACTATAGCAGAGGCCGCTCATAAGCTGGGCGCGGAGGTTGAGGCGGAGCTGGGTCATGTAGGTTTTGCGGCGACCGTTACCGATCAAAAGGACACGGATATGTATACAAAGCCCGAGGTTGCGGCGGCTTTCTGCGAGCAGTCGCAGTGCGATTCCGTTGCGGTGGCCATAGGCAGCGCGCACGGCTTTTATAAAGAGACGCCGAAGCTCGATATCGAGCGCCTGAAGGAGATCGACGCGGTTACCGATAAGCCCCTTGTGCTTCACGGCGGCAGCGGCATACCAAACGATCAGCTTGCCCTGGCTTTTAAGGCGGGCATAGATAAATTCAACGTAGGTACGGAATTCTTCTGGCTATATTTCCAGACGCTCAAAAAGCACTGCGCCAAAGCGGATTCCGACTTTTTCACCATTCCCGAGGTGGTGCAGGACGCGCTTTGCGCATATCTCAGAGAAAAAATGCAGCTTTGCACGATGACGCTGGAGCTGTAAGCGGATTTGCACGACATGTTTAAGCGCCAAGCCCTTTTTGCGGCTTGGCGCTTTGCTTGACATGCGCTTGCGCAAATGGTAATTTTATATGGGTATATTTTAATTTAACGATATAAGAGGAAGCAAAATGGGCAAAAAGAAAACGGCAAAAAAATCGAGTGGATCGGGCTATGCGGGCTATTTCAAGCAGCTTGTGACCTTGAACGATTCCAGACGCGAAATACATGAATGGATCGCCTTCATATTGCTGCTGGTAATGGCCGTGCAGCCGCTTCAGGGAATAACCGCCAAGGCTTATACCAATAACGAGGTGATAGACCTGTTTGAGAGCCGCGCCGTGCTTATCCGCGCGCTCGGCTATGTTTCGCTTGCCAACGCGCTGTTCTTTTATATTCGCCGCGTTGTCTCAGAGGGACTGGGAGTTCTCAAAGAGACTTTTATTAAGCGCCCGTGGAACACGCTGCTTCTTTTGCTGCTTGTGTGGTCCTTTGTGTGCGTTGGCCATGCCGCTGAACGCGAGGTGGCTATTGGGGGCGACCCGATACGTTACGAGGGCATACTTTCATATATTGCTTACGCAGGATTTTTTGCGGGCGCTTCGCTCGTTCATAATAACGATCATAAAAAATGGCTGCTCCTTACGATGGGCATAGCGGCTACCGTGCTTGCGGCTATGTCGCTGTGGTGTTTGTATAATCCTTCGCCGCTTTTTTTTTCATATATGGATGTGAATGTGATAGCGGGACTTTCGGGCACCTTTGTCAACACTAACCACTTCGGCTATTATCTTTGCACGATGTCCACAGTGTTGTTTGCATCGGCGCTGCTTGTTGAAAACAAATGGCTCAAGCTGCTCTTCTGCGTGATGGGAGTGTTCCTCTTTTATGTTCTTCTCGTCAACAACACGATGGGCAGCATTATCGCGGCCATCGCGGGCGCGGGACTTCTCCTTTTACTCCTTGCTATTCGCAAGGGCGGCAAAACAAAGCTCTTTACCTTATCCGGCCTTAGCGCGGTCATTATCTGTGTGGCGGCCTTCACCGTCTTCTGCGTTAAAAATCCCGAGAAAAGCCAGCTTACCAACGACGTATCTGTGATGGTGCAGGATGTTAAAACGATAGCCAATGACGGCGACAGCGACGTTGCCGGAAGCGCGGGCAGCGGCAGATGGGGAATATGGCGCGCGGATATCGAGCTTATAAAGGATAATCCTTTGAAGGGCTGCGGAACGGATAACGCCTATTATGCTATCGCGCCATATTACGGCGCCGAAAAGATGCCGCATAACGAATATTTGAATATAGCCGTAAATCTTGGTATGCCGGGCGGACTGCTTTATATAGCGGCGCTCTTGAGCCTTGTGATAAAAAGACTCCCGAGGCTGCGCAGAGAGCAAAATGCGACGATCGTGGCCGGATGCGCGGCCTTTGCCTATGGAGTGTCGGCGTTTTTCGGGGTTCCGCTTTGCACCATGCTTCCGTTCTTCTATATTTTCCTTTCGCTCTTTGCCGACGAAGCCTCTGATGAAGAGCCGACGGTGTAGCCGCAAAAAAGGAGCAAAAACAAATTCATATTCGATGCGGCACGGGCAAAAAACCACGGTAAAAATGCCCGTGCACAAGCTGTTTCAATACCCTGTGTCGGTTTGACACAGGGTATTGCCTATGCTATAATTCGTATTATAAATTGAGGTAATATGGCTTTTTGTCTACCTTGATAAAGAGATAGATCTATGTGATAAATCTCCGCGCAGGAGGAAGGAACGCTTGGATAGTAATAAATCGCCGCTTTCATATACGGCGAATGTATGGGTAAAGCGAATTTTGTTGATATTGTTGGATGCGGCCTGCGTTTTTGCCGCATATTTTGCCACGCTCGCATTTCGCTTTGGAGGGAAAATACCAGAGCCGTATTGGACGACCTTTATGGGGTCGTTCGTCTATATCGTTTGCATCTACATTATCGTCAACGCGGTCTTCAGGCTTTACTCTACGCTTTGGGAGCACGCCGGCATAGAAGAGCTTCTTTATGTCGTCGGGGCTTCAATATTATCTACCGTATTTTGCTATGCCTTGGCGGCCGCGCGCATGGATCGTATGCCTCGCTCTATCTATATTGCGGCGGGTCTTATCATAATCATGCTTCATGGCGGGATGCGCATGGCATATAGAATGATGAGAAGGCTTTTGCGCAGCAATATGTTCGCGCACGATATGATACCTGTGCTTATCATAGGCGCAGGCGACACGGGAGCTACGATCATCGGACAAATGCAGGAAAACCCGAGCGTAAAAGTGACCCCTGTGTGCATA
>CAYPAH010000074.1:0-1389 GCA_964408655.1 uncultured Oscillospiraceae bacterium
GAACTGGAGCATAGTTAAAGAAATGTCGCTCGCATGGATATTGACATTTCCCGGCTGCGGACTGCTGGGCTTTATAACTGCCAAGCTGTTCATGCACATCTTTTAAGCGCGAATAGGAGAGAGCAATGAAAAAAAACGAATTCGATTATTTTGAGTATTTCCGCAACTGCGGCCACTTTGCCTGCGAAGCCGCAAACTGCCTTTATGAAACGCTTTCAAACTACGACCCCGCCACCCTTAAAGAGCAGGCCGGCGCAATGCACCACATAGAAAACGAAGCGGATATGGCCAAGCATGAAATGACCAAAAGGCTGAGCCATGAGTTTATAACCCCCATCGAGAGGGAGGATATAATCGCCCTTTCGCAGGAAATGGACAACGTTGTTGACGCTGCGGACGAGGTGCTTCAGCGGGCGTATATGTTCAACATCACCAAGCTTCGTCCCGAAACGATAGCTTTTGCGGAGCTTTTTGTAAAATGCTGCAAGGCTCTTTCCGCCACCCTTGACGAGCTGCGCAGCTTTAAAAAAGCCGGCAACGACATCAACAAGCACGTCGTAGAGGTAAACACCTTTGAGGGCATAGGCGACGGAATGCACAGCGACAACATTCGCCGCCTTTTTACCGAGGAGACGGACGCGAGAGAATTACTGGTGTGGAACATCATGTTTGAATGTCTGGAGACCTGCCTTGACGCCTGCGAACACGCGGCCGACATAGTGGAAAGCGTAATAATGAAAAACTCATAAAGAGAAAAGCTATTAACTGGTTTTTATCTGCGTTCACAAGAGAAAGATCCCGCTTTGCGGGATCTTCTCTTTATCTTTTTATACTTGCTTTATGCACTCTTTTTCACCGGGAAGACCACCTTCGTTTCCCATTCCTCGGGCGGGATCTTGTCAAACTGCGTTTTGATATATATATCATAGGGCGCATCTGAGATCTCGTAGCCATTCTCCTTGATATAGCGCATTATTGCGCCGTAAGCGTCGCCAAGGCCGGAATAGGGGCCTTTGTGTATGGTGCTCGCCACAAGAGAACCCTTGATAGTGCGGCTTGCCTGCGCCTTGTCCTCTACGCCGAGAGCAAGCTCTATATCCGAGCACTCGGGGTCGAACTCTGTGTCGTGATAGACGGCCATCACCTTGCCGTTTGTCTTTATCTTTTCCCTTGCAGCCTTTTCGAAGAGATGTCCGTAATACTTGCCGAAGTCCTCCACCGACATCTTCTGACGGGTGCTGAGTATGTGCATATCCTCGCTGTTTTCAAGCTGGATCTGATAATTGTTCTGATAAGCCATGATATTTCCTGTCCTTTCGATATTCTTCAAATGCTCTTCCATCTCGCGAAGTATTCGCGAGCTCTCCTCCATGTCGGCACGGAGCGACT
>CAYPAH010000074.1:1399-8102 GCA_964408655.1 uncultured Oscillospiraceae bacterium
CGTTCATTCTTTTTATCACGCTCGTTTCGTCGGGCTCTTCGAGGAATCCGCTTATCTCGCAAAGTGTGAAGCCATAGCGCTTGAGGCGCTGGATAAGCAGCATGGTCGGTATCTGCCCCACGTCATAATAACGATAGCCCGTCCAGCGATCGACAGAGCTGGGATGCATCAAACCGATCTTATCGTAATGATGCAGCGTCTTTACGCTGACCTGGCACACCTGCGAGAATTGTCCGATGCTAAGCATTTCCTTCCTCCGTGTCATTTGTTGCTTCGAAGCATGATTGGAGTATAGACCCTGCCCCAAGGGGAGAGTCAAGCGGCTTTTTCAAGAAAAATATCACGGCTTTTTTATGCGTTTTTTCGTATATTCAAAATAGCAAAACGCCCTTACGGGAGCGCCGTCCGAGTCCTTGAATTTCAGTGGCAGCGCAAAAAAGCTTACGTTCTTTCCCCGTATTCCGGCAAGATTGCACAGGTTTTCAACAACGAGCATTCCGCGCTCAAATATGATATGATGCACCGGAAAGGCAGTGCTGTCCATCGTGTCAAGGCTCATCGCGTCCACGCCTATGCCCTTTATCCCCAGTGAGGAAAGATACATGGCCGCCTTTTCCGTTAAAACAGGGAAGCGTCCGAAATATTTGGGCGTGTTCCAGTGTTTTTCCCAGCCCGTGCTTAAAATAAGATATTCCGCGCCCTCGAGCCGCGCGTCATTTCTAAGCTCATCATCGCCGATAAGACCTCCCTCGCCATATCGCGTGCAGTCCATAACATAAGCCCTTCCGCAAAAGCGGCTTATGTCCATGCTATCCAGATATTCCCCGCTCCTTAACATATGAGCGGGCGCGTCCATATGCGTGCCGGTATGAGAATACATGCGTATGCTCGTTTCGCGAAAGCCGTCCTTTTCAAGCGTGTTCGCTTCTGCAAGCAGGGCGGGCTCTGTGCCGGGATAAGGCAGAACCTCCTCGGATATAAGATGAGTAAGATCGATAAGCTTCATTTACTTTGCTTCCCCTTTGTCTTTCTATGTATTTAACATTATAAGTGATATGCTCCCGCTTTGTAAAACACGCGGGGCGCCGTTTTCTTGCTTTTAAGCCGTCCGGCATGTATAATCGTATCAATTTAAGCATACTACGGGTGAACAGGAGGCGGCGCATATGGAATTGAACATAGACGAAGCCTTGCGCTATCTTGGCGCCGGCGAAAACGCCTCCGCTGATTTGAGAGAAAAAATGCTCCAGTGCGCAAAGCGGCTCAAGCTCGCTTTGGAACCGCGTTATGTTTACCGCGTATTCAGCTTGACCCACGAGAAAGACGGCGCTATTTTAAATGAAGCGGAGATATTTTTGAGCGGCAATACCGCGCATAAAATGCTTGAGGATTGCAGCGGCGCCGCCTTGCTCGCCTGCACTCTCGGCGCAGGCTTCGATTCGCTTCTTCGCACCGAGCAGGCGCGGGATATGTCCTCGGCGGTGATGCTAGACGCCTGCGCAAGCGCATGGATAGAAGCCTTCTGCGATGAAGCGGAGCGCGAGCTATCCTCAAAATTTCCTTCGCTTTATCTAAGCGATCGTTTCAGCCCCGGCTACGGAGACCTTCCCCTTTGCCTGCAAAGGGAGATCTGCGCCGCGCTGGACGCGCAAAAGCGGCTCGGCATTTATGTGAGCGAGAGCTTTTTGCTAAACCCTGTGAAGACCGTTACCGCCGTCATCGGCCTTTCAAGCAAGCCGCAAATGGCGCGCATAAAAGGCTGCGCCTTTTGCTCGATGAATAATAGCTGCGCCCTGCGCAAAGGAGGAAAACACTGTGCTTTTTGACCGCTTACAGAATGATTTTTTGATATTGGACGGGGCAATGGGCACCGTTTTGCAAAAGCGCGGCCTAAAGCCGGGAGAGCATCCCGAACTGCTGAATCTGAGCGAAGGCGCGCTCATACGCGACATACACAGATCTTACATAGAGGCAGGCAGCCAGATCGTCTATACCAACACCTTCGGGGCGAACCGTTTGAAGCTTGCTCCCACGGGTCATTCGGTAGATGAGATCGTCACGGCGGCGGTCTCGCTTGCCCGCGAGGCCGCAAAAGGCACAAACGCGCTTGTCGCTCTGGACATAGGACCCCTTGGCGAGCTGCTTGAGCCTATGGGAAGCCTGAGCTTTGAATCCGCCTATGAGCTTTTCCGTGAAATGGCCGAGGCGGGCGCTAAGGCGGGAGCCGATCTTGCCGTTATCGAGACGATGACCGATTTTTATCAGAGCAAGGCCGCCCTGCTTGCCGTGAAAGAGAGCAGCAAGCTCCCCGTTTTCGTTACCATGTCGTTCGAAGCGAGCGGACGCAGCTTTACGGGCTGCACCGTGCAGTCCATGGCAAGGACCCTTGAAGGACTGGGAGCGGACGCAATAGGCTTGAACTGCTCCGTAGGCCCCGACCTTCTGCTCCCGCTGTTCGGCGAATTATGCGAAAGCACCCGCCTTCCCGTTATCGCCAAGCCCAACGCCGGACTACCCGATCCTGTTGACGGCCACTACGCAATGGGCGCCGAAGCTTTTGCAAGCTCGATGCTGCAATGCGTTGAAGCGGGCGTAAGCATAGTTGGCGGCTGCTGCGGCAGCTCTCCCGATTATATCCGCGCGCTTTGCTCGGCCTTAAAGGGCAAGTCTCCCGCGCCGCGCCGCTTTAAGGCGCTAAGCTTTGTGTGCAGCCCCACAAATCCCCTGCCTATCGATGGGGTAAAAATAATCGGAGAACGCATCAACCCCACGGGAAAAAAGCGCTTTCAGCAGGCTTTGATCGAAGATGATCTCGATTATATCCTCGATGTAGGTATACAGCAAATGGACGCCGGAGCGGATATCCTCGACGTGAACGTCGGCTATCCCGGCGTTGATGAGAAAACGATGCTGCCAAGAGTGGTCAAAAAGCTTCAAAGCGCGCTGCCAATTCCCTTGCAGCTCGATTCTTCCGACCCGAAAGCGCTTGAGGCGGGACTTAGAGTTTATAACGGCAAGCCCGCCGTGAATTCCGTAAACGGAGATCCCGCCGTGCAAAAGCGCATTCTTCCCATAGTTAAAAAATACGGCGCGGCAGTCGTAGGTCTTTCTCTTGATGAAGAGGGCATCCCTCAAAACGCTCAAAAGCGCGTGGAGATCGCCCGGCGCATACTTGCCGCCGTGCAGGAGGAGGGCATACCCAAAGAAGATCTTTGGATAGATTGCCTGACGCTCACCGTCTCCGCCCAGCAGGAGCAGGCGGCTGAAACCCTTAAAGCACTGCGCACAGTGCGCGAAGAGTTGGGGCTGCAAACCGTGCTGGGAGTGTCGAACATTTCCTTCGGGCTTCCTAACCGCGCGCTTATTACGCAGAATTTTCTTATTCAGGCAATGGGCGCGGGACTTACCCTGCCCATCGTCAACCCCAATCAGCGCGAAATGATAGACGCGGTATATGCCTTCCGCGTGCTTTCCGGCGAGGATAACGAAAGCCGCGCCTATATCGGCCGCTTTTCCGGAGAAGCGCAGCCCTCTCACGCAAATTCCGAGCCGGGCGCGAGCCTTACGCTTGACGAAGCGATCGCCCGCGGGCTTAAAGCCGAGGCGGGCAGGCTTGCCAAAGAAGCTCTGGAGCATGATGATGAATTATCCCTCGTTGAAAAACGCCTGATACCGGCCCTTGATAAGGTCGGCGAAAAATACGAGCAGGGCAAGGTGTTCCTGCCCCAGCTTTTGAGCGCGGCGCAGGCGGCGCAGGCCGTGTTTGAAGAGATACGCATATCCCTCGCCAAGCGTGGCGGCGTGCCTGTGAAAAAGGGCAGGCTGATAGTTGCCACCGTTAAGGGCGACATACACGACATAGGCAAAAACATAGTGAAAACGGTGCTTGAAAATTATGGCTACGAGGTGATAGACCTCGGACGCGACGTTTCGCCGCAAAGCATATGCGAGGCCGCCAGAGATCGCGATGTAAAGCTTGTGGGCTTATCCGCGCTTATGACCACTACCCTTCCCGCCATGGAGGAAACGATACGCTCTCTTCATGCCCTTGCCTCTCCCCCGCTCGTTTGGGTCGGCGGGGCGGTGCTCACCCCCGAATATGCAAAGAGCATAGGCGCTGACTATTATGCAAGCGACGCCCGTGAGTCCGTTGAAATAGCGAAAAAGACGCTCGGCTAAGCTATATTCCATTGCGTCATAAATTTTAGTTATATGGGTTTGCCCCGTCAAGATCCCGTTCAGATAAGAGGCAGCCGTGTTCAGCCCTGACAATTTCGGCTTTGAAAGTTGTGCGGAATGCTGTGATAGTATATAATAAAAATGAATAGTTTAAATAAGGCTTGTCATAATAAGCTCTTAGAGAGGAGGACAGCGCATATATGCATTTTTCGCATAACACTATTCTTCTTGAAAAGCTCAGCGAGGCTTTAAAATCTGTGCTTCCCGTCGCAGCGATCCTTTTTCTGTTATGCTTTAGCATCGTTCCGGTGCCAAACAGCATATTGATGTCCTTCGTGGTCGGCACCATTCTGCTGATCCTCGGCATGGGTCTTTTCACCCTTGGCACGGATCTTGCGATGACGCCCATCGGCGAGCACGTCGGCTCATCCGTTTCCCGTTCACGAAAAATGTGGAAGGTCATCGCCATAAGCCTGCTTGTTGGCGTGATGATAACCATATCCGAGCCCGATCTTCATGTGCTGGCGCAGCAGGTGCCGAATATACCCAACCTTATTATCATTGGCGCTGTTTCGGCGGGCGTGGGAATATTTCTCGTTATAGCGATGCTTCGCATTTTTCTAAGAGTGCCTTTGCAATATCTGCTTATCGGTTTTTATATTTTCGTTTTTATTCTGGCGCAGTTCGTGCCAAACGAATATCTTTCAACCGCCTTTGATTCCGGCGGCGTTACCACGGGGCCTATGACGGTGACCTTCATCATGGCGCTGGGCGTCGGCGTCGCCATGAGCCGCAGCGACGGAAACGCGCAGGAGGACAGCTTTGGCCTTGTGGCGCTGTGCTCTATCGGCCCCATTCTGGCGGTCATCCTTCTTGGCATATTCTACCGCACGGACGGCGGGGAATATGTGCCCGTCTCCGTGCCTGAAATACTTGATTCCCGCGAGCTGTGGAAGCTTTTCAGCTCGGCCTTCCCCACATATTTTAAAGATGTAGCTCTGGCTCTGCTGCCGATAATATCGTTTTTCGCGCTGCTCAACGGGCTGAAGCTGCGCATTTCAAAAACCGAGCTGCTTCGAATCGGCGTTGGCGTCGTATACACTTATCTCGGGCTGGTCTTCTTTTTAACGGGAGCGAACGTGGGCTTTATGCCTCTAGGCAACTATGTCGGGCAGCTTATAGGCGCTTTGGATCAGAACTGGATCATCATTCCTATCGGAATGGTAATAGGCTATTTCATCGTCAGCGCAGAGCCCGCTGTGCATGTGCTCAATAAGCAGGTCGAAGAAATGAGCTCCGGCGCCATCCCGCAGCGCGCCATGGGTCTGAGCCTTTCTATAGGTGTTGCAATATCGGTGGGACTTGCGATGATGAGGGTGCTCACAGGGCTGCCCATCATGTTTCTCCTGATCCCCGGCTATGCGATCTCTCTGATTTTAAGCTTTTTTGTGCCGCCTATCTTCACATCGATAGCCTTCGACTCCGGCGGCGTAGCCTCGGGACCCATGACGGCGACGTTTCTATTGCCGCTTGCGATGGGTCTATGCACGGCCGTAGGCGGAAACGTGGCCGAAGACGCCTTTGGCGTGGTGGCTATGGTCGCCATGACGCCGCTTATCACCATTCAGATCATGGGTCTTGTGTTCAAGCTGCGCTCACCCAAGACGATCAGCAAGCCAGAATCCGCCGGACCCGAGGATGAGATCATAACCTTTGAGGAGGATGAAAAATGAATGCTTTTCGCTTCCTGCTGCTGGTCGCCCGCCGCGATCAAGGCGAAGCCTATATCGATTTTCTTAAAAGACACGGCGCGGGTACGGTGTTCGGCTCGCTCTGCGAGGGGGCCGCAAGAGAAAAGACCTTGGATCTTCTCGGTCTTGAGGCAAAGGAAAAGGTACTGCTTTCCACAATGGTCTCTGAGCACAGCGCGCACAGCCTTATGCGGCGGCTGGTGAGCGAAATGCGCATTGACGCGCCTAACAGCGGCATTGCGCTGACAATAAATGTGGATGGCGTCAGCGGCACATCGGCGCTGCATTACCTCTGCGGCGACAGTTTGATTCAGGAAGGAGCGCACAAGGACATGAAAGAACGCAACTATTCTCTTATTATCGCTATCGCGGATAAAGGTCATTCAGCTTTGGTGATCGACGCGGCCGGTTCCGCGGGAGCCTCCGGCGGAACCTTGATCTACGCTAAAGAAATAGGCACGAACCCCTCTTCAAAATTCTTCGGCGTCTCTATTGCCGAGGAAAAAGAGCATATATATCTTGTCGTGCCGGCAGCCAAGCGCGACGCTGTTCTTCGCGCAATAATGGATAAGGCGGGGGCTGGCTCGCCCGCGCACACCGTAGCCTTCTCTCTGCCTGTTGAGAGCGCCGTCGGACTTACAATACCGATGGAAGAAGAGGAGTCCTGAAAAGCAAACGCAAGGCTTCACGCGGAAAGCTTCAGCTTTTCCTTCAGCTTGAATTTCCAGCATATCAGCATTCCCATTATCGCGCCTACAGCCGCCTGCAATATT
>CAYPAH010000074.1:8112-10312 GCA_964408655.1 uncultured Oscillospiraceae bacterium
AGGCTGAATAGGTGAGGAACTTGAAAATCCTGCGCCGCCTGCAATATTTGAAATGGCAGCTTCATCAGCGCATACTCGGGGGTGCTGTAAATATATGCTCTGCCAAGAGAATAACCGACGACCATGATGATCGCCCCAAGCGTAACGCCTATGCCGGAAGCGGCGACAGGGTGGTTTTTCAAAACACGGTGCGCAAAGAGCGAGATGACGACGGCCTGCAAGCCATGCGTCACAAGAGAAACGAACATCGGCAGGGGATAAAAGAGCAGATCTCCCAGAAACGCCCCCACCCCGCCTACCACAAAGGCGGCAAAAGGATCAAGTATCATCGCGGCCGTGCAGATAACAACGTCGTTCAAATATAAACGTCCTCCCGGCACGGGAAGCCCGAAGGAACTCATAATCACATTCAAGGCCATAAACATCGCGGTTATACAGAGCCAGCGCGTCGTATAAGCGCTTTTCGTTTTTTGTCTCATTTCTTTGTCTCCTTTACAAGTGCTGATGCCCGTATTATAATTGAAATTGATATTATTAAAATCATCAGAAAAGAGGATTTTTATATAACCAGATGAACATTCATATAGACAACACGATAAAGATCCCCGCTTATATGCAGTTATATACCCAGCTTCGCGATGGCATAATAAGCGGGATATATCCATTCGGCGCAAAGCTGCCCTCCAAGCGCCTGATCTCGGCGGAAAGCGGGCTCAGCGTGATAACGGCCGAGCACGCATATGCCATACTCTGCGACGAAGGCTATATCGTGCCGAAGCAACGCAGCGGTTATTTTGTGGCCTACAGATCCGCGGATTATTTTCCGCTTTCAGAACACAAGCCCTATGTTCCGCCTGAAAAACGCAGGCTGCGCTGCGAAAATGAAGCTTTTCCCTTTTCAAGCATGGCCAGGACCATGCGGAAGGTCATCTCAGAGTGCGGCGAGAGCCTGCTCGTGAAATCTCCCAACAGCGGCTGCATTGAACTGCGTGAGGCGATAAGCGCTTATCTTGCGCGCAGCAGAGGCATATTCGTTCAGGCGGAGCAGATAGTGGTCGGTTCCGGCGCAGAATATCTTTATGGCCTGATAGTGCTGCTTCTGGGCAGAGAAAGGCTCTTTGCCCTTGAAAGCCCCTCATACGAAAAGATAGAGCGGGTATATCTTGCAAACGGCGTTGGATGCGACATGCTAAAGCTTGGAAACGACGGCATTGAAAGCAGCGAGCTCGATAAAAGCGCGGCTACGGTGCTGCATGTAACTCCGTATAACAGCTTTCCAAGCAGCGTTACGGCCTCAGCCTCCAAAAGAAGCGAATACATACGCTGGGCAAAGCAGAGAAACGGCTTTATCGTTGAGGACGATTACTATTCCGAGTTCACCGTTTCAAGAAAGATCGAAGATACTCTCTTTTCTCTGGAGCCGCAGAAAACGGTGTTTTATCTTAATACATTCTCAAGGACTATCGCCCCTTCAATCCGCGTAGGCTACATGGTGCTTCCCGCTCTGATGGCGGACGCCTTCAAAGAGAAGATCAGCTTTTTCTCGTGTACCGTTCCCGTGTTCGAGCAATACGTTCTTGCCGAGCTTATCAACAGCGGCGATTTTGAAAGACACATCAACCGCGTTCGCAGAAAACGCAGAAAACTTTCGGAAGAATAGCGGCATTTGCGGTCATGGTGTTTTTTGCGTCGATGCGTTTGTCCTGTTTTTAAATCGTTCTTATGCTTAGAACCTGATGCAGATCAGCATCACTGAAATTGCGGCGAATCGGGCAAGCTTATAAATTAAGAAAATTTCTTTGGCGGTACGCAGCCCTTTCACTTCCGTCCTTCGAATCGTTTCGATGCTCCCGCCTGGCGGGATGTTTTGTATACAATAAAAACACCACTCAAAGGGGTGGTGTTTTTGTTTACTGTCTGTAATCATCTCAAGATAATTAATTGTATCGCGGATCTGATTCTTCCTCATCTCCGTCGAGATCCGAGCTAGAGTTGGATGTCGTTTCTACATGCGAGTAGTCTTTATTCATATCCTTCGACGTTTGCTTCAATATGTTTGCGGAGATTAGCGCCAAATTGGGATCGGTATCTGCGGCGTCGATCAAAGCTTTGCTGCATGGATCAGCACCGCCTTTTTTCAATATGCCGGAGTCTTCAAGATTCTCGCTCTGCTCATTGATAAGCTCTTTTGCTGTTTCAT
>CAYPAH010000075.1:0-256 GCA_964408655.1 uncultured Oscillospiraceae bacterium
TGCCATTTGTTGCATCTCTCGTGAAAGAGAAAAAGGCTCAAGCTGAATACCACCAGAGGCCCCATATAATAGCCCAGACTGGTGTCGAGCACATGTCCGGCCTGCACCGCCCAAATAAACAGACCCCAATCCAGAAGAAGAAAAACTGAAGCCGGTATCAAATAGCGAAGCGTGGCCTTATCCTTGAAAACAGCCTTAAGCTTATCCAGCTCTCCGCGAATGGCAAGAATGCCTACGCAGAACACAACGCTCCAGA
>CAYPAH010000075.1:266-10214 GCA_964408655.1 uncultured Oscillospiraceae bacterium
ATGAAAAGAGAATCATAGCCCGAAAGAAGATCCCAGAACAGAGGCTGAAATCCCCAGATCGCATAACCCGCCAGAACCAATAAGATATTTTTCTTATTCACACAAATACACACTTCCTAGTTTCTTGCTGTTTATTGTATTCCATTGCTCTTTTCGGGTCAATGTTTATTCCCGCGCCAAGGCGCGCCGCGCACATTTCCCGCGCCATTTTCAGCCAAACTATAATCATCACTCACAAGGAGCATTAAGTAGTAAACCAGCGACAGAAAGGATAATGAAATGAACAGATTTACTTTGCCCCGCGATCTGTATCACGGGAAAGGCGCTATCGAGGCGCTTCGCGGCTTTGAAGGGAAACGCGCTATGATCTGCGTAGGCGGCAGCTCAATGAAGCGCTTCGGCTTTCTTGACAAGGTCATGGATGAGCTGCGACAGGCAGGCATGGAGCTGCAGCTTATAGAGGGGATAGAGTCCGATCCCTCGGTCGATACCGTAATGCGCGGTGCGGAAGCAATGCTGCAGTTTGAGCCGGATTGGATCGTAGCTATCGGCGGCGGCTCGCCAATAGACGCCGCCAAGGCGATGTGGATAAAATACGAATATCCCGATATCGGCTTTGAGGATATGTGCAAGGTATTCGGCCTGCCAAAGCTCAGAAAAAAAGCTCGCTTCTGCGCCATTTCGTCTACCTCAGGCACCGCGACGGAGGTGACCGCGTTTTCCGTTATCACCGACTATAAAAAAGGCATAAAATATCCCATTGCCGATTTTGAGATAACGCCCGACGTAGCCATTGTAGACCCCGATCTTTCCGAGACGATGCCGGAAAAGCTTGTGGCGCACACAGGAATGGACGCTTTGACGCATTCTATAGAAGCTTATGTTTCAACGGCTGCCAGCGATTATACCGACCCGCTTGCCATGCATGCCATATGCATGATACAAAAGCACCTTCTTGCCTCATATAACGGAGATATGCGATCACGCGACGCCATGCATAACGCGCAATGTCTCGCCGGCATGGCTTTTTCTAACGCGCTTCTTGGCATAGTGCACTCCATGGCGCATAAGACCGGAGCGGCCTTTGAAGGCGCGCATCTCGTGCACGGAGCGGCTAACGCCATGTATCTCACAAAGGTCATTCGCTTTAACAGCAAAGATGAGCGCGCCGCCGCAAGATATGCCGAAATCGCAGAACATATGAAGCTCGGCGGAGGCAGCAACGAAGAAAATATCGATCTGCTCATATCTTATATTCGCGAAATGAACGACAAATTGCAGATCCCCCAGTGCATATGCAAATACGGCGCGGATTCATATCCCGCCGAACAAGGATTTGTATCCGAGGAAATGTTTCTATCAAAGCTTCACAGCATTGCCGAGAACGCCATTGCGGACGCCTGCACAGGCTCAAATCCCCGTATTCCAACTCAGGAAGAAATGGAAAAGCTGCTCAAGTGCTGTTATTATGACACTGAAGTAGATTTTTAAGCTGAAACGCCAATGCTCCGCCGCAGTTCAAAGCGGCGGAGCATTGTTTTCGTTTGTTTTAACGCTTATTTCAAGCTTTCTCGCATGAAAGCACCTCGTAGCCCGCGTCCGTAACGGCGGCCTTCAGCGTTTCATCCGGCACTTCATTATCCATTGAAACGGTCGCCGTCTTCGCCTCCAGATCGACCACCGCCTTTTCTACGCCTTCAAGAGCTTCAAGCGCTTTTTGCACATGCATCTGACAATGCGCGCACATCATTCCTTCGACCTTCATTTTTTTCTTCATCGTGTTCTCTCCTTTCGTTTCGTTCGTATTATATTGCCCGCCGTTTGTTTTTTCATTGTTCTTTTCATGTCCGGCTCCCTTAAAAAAGCGCAGCCGCAGGGCGTTCGTCACCACGCATACCGAGCTAAGGCTCATTGCCGCCGCACCTATCATAGGACTAAGCCTAAGTCCAAACTCAGGATAAAACAGACCTGCCGCAACGGGAATACCGAGAATATTATAAAAGAACGCCCAAAATAGATTCATGCGGATATTTTTTATCACCGAGCGGCTCAGTTCTATGGCCGTAGCGACGTCTAAAAGAGAGTCCTTCATAAGCACAATATCCGCCGCATCAATGGCTATATCCGTACCGGCGCCTATCGCAATTCCCACATCAGCGCGCATAAGCGCCGGAGCGTCGTTTATTCCATCCCCCACCATAGCCACTTTATGCCCCTCGCTCTGTAAGCTGCGAATGCAGGCTTCTTTTTCATCGGGAAGCAGGTTCGCTATCACTTTTTCTATCTTGAGCTCTTTCCTCATCGCCTCGGCGGTCGCCTGATTATCACCCGTAAGCAAAACCACATGTAAGCCTGCCCTTTCAAAGCGTATGAGCGCCTCGCGGCTTGTTTCTCTTATCGTGTCCGCTACGGCGATCACTCCAGCAATACGCCCGTCCTTAGCAAAAAGCAGCGGCGTTTTTCCCTCTGAGGCATACTCGCCGGCAGTCTGCAAGGCAGAAGCATAGCCCTCGCTTTTTTCTCCCATTCCTTTTTCTTTAAGGAAGGCCGCATTGCCGGCGATGTAATCATTCCCCTTCACCCTTGCGCTCACGCCTCGTCCCGTTTGCGAATAAAAGTTTTCGGCGTTCGGGATATCAAGCTGCATTTTCTTCGCCTTTTCGCTTATCGCCGCCGCCAGAGGGTGCTCGCTTCCCGCTTCCACAGCCGCAGCTTCCGCCAGAAAATCATTTTCGCTAAGCAAAGGGTCTATTACGAAAACATCCGTTACAGAAGGGCGTCCTTCGGTGAGCGTTCCAGTTTTATCTAAGGCCAAAGTATCGACGGAATGAAGATTTTCTAGACTTTGCGCCGATTTTATGAGTATTCCGTATTCGGCGGCCTTTCCGGTTCCTACCATGATAGCTACCGGTGTGGCAAGTCCAAGCGCACAGGGACATGATATCACCAGCACCGTTATTCCGCATGAAAGTGCAAATTCAAAATCATTTCCGGTGATCAGCCAGATTATTATCGTTAGTATGGCTATTGCTATAACGACAGGCACAAATATGCCGCTTACACGGTCGGCAAGCCGCGCTATCGGCGCCTTTGAGTTCCCCGCGTCGTCAACAAGGCGGATTATCTGGGCAAGGGTGGTGTCCTCGCCAACTCTGACCGCGCGCATTTTAAAAGATCCGTTTTTATTTACTGTAGCGGAAATAACGGAATCACCTGTCTTCTTTTCAACAGGAAGGCTTTCGCCCGTAATAGCGGACTGATCCACATATCCATAGCCATCGGTAATAATTCCGTCTACGGGGATGCGTTCGCCGGGCTTTATCAGCAAAATATCCTCCGCAACGACCTTTTCCGCCGGAATGATCTTTTCCTCTCCATTTTTTATCACAGTGGCGGTCTTGGGAGCAAGATCGACCAGCTTTCCCAATGCGTCGGAGGTCTTTGCTTTTGATCTTGCTTCAAGATACTTTCCGACTGTCACCAATGTCAATATCATTGCCGACGACTCGAAATAGAGCTCGTGGGCGTATTTGTGCACCAAAGCCATGTCCTGATGCCCGTAGCCATACATCATTCGGTATAAAGCGAATATGCCATATAGAAGAGCCGCAGCAGAACCCGTAGCCACAAGAGAATCCATATTCGGAGCGCGCTTTATCAGCGCCTTTCCTCCAACTTCAAAAAAGCGCCTGTTGATAAACAAAACGGGAAGCGCAATAAGAAACTGCGTAAAGGCGTTGATAAGCATGTTATCATCGCCCATGAGAATAGCTGGCATTGGCAAATGCAGCATTTGTCCCATCGCCACATACATAAGCGGTATAAGCAAACAAATCGACGTCCACAGCCGCCGTTTCATAGCGGCCTGTTCATCCTCCGTGTGCTTTTTCCTGTTTTGCCACTCGCCCCTAAAGCTGCTCTCTTCGCTTTGCTTTTCAGCTTTTTCCGGAGCGGCTCCATAGCCTATTTCCGTAACGGCCTTGATTATTTTTTCGGTATCGGTCTTCCCCTCGTCATACGAAACCGTCATACGCTCTGAAAGCAAGCTCACTTGAGCGTCGGCTATGCCATCGAGTTTTTTTACGCTTTTCGTAATATTGGCCTGACATGCCGCGCAGGTCATTCCGCTTATCTCAAATCGTTCCGTCCTCATTTCGCTTTCCTTTTTTCCCTTATATTCAAGCTGTCATAATCGATTTTATAATCAGCCCGCCGCATCTCGCAATTCTATATGCTATTATAACCCATTATTGTCAAAACAGCTAACTCACAAAATTATTCCGGCAATATTAGCATCGCCGGAATAATTTGGCTGCGTTTTATAGAGGATTTTTATTTTTCAGTCTGCGCTACCTCTGCGGCCTCCTGCTTTTTCGCTAAATCATTAGTATCTACGGAATTGCGGTAGACCACATATTTATCGAACAAAAACTCCGTGACCAGATTGCAGACCATATTGATGCCGGTCACCAGATATTCGTTCCAAAGGAGCGTATCGGCAAGATAATTTCCAAGTATCGTGGAAAGCGGCGTGAAAACGCAGTAATAACCGAGCACCTTTAGCATAGCTATAGGCACGTTTGCCGCCGATTGAAAAGTATAACGCCGGTTCAGGGTGAAATTCCATAGCACCGAGAGTATCAAAGCGATAAGATAGCTTGGCCAGTACGGAAAATCGGTAAATTCATTTAAAAGAGCAAAGCTGCCAAGCTCTATTATGCCGGCGCTGCATGAAAACAGAACAAATTTAACGGTTCGCCACAGCTCTTTATTCTTTTTCATTTTATTCTCCTATCTTTTTTGAATACTTTCTGGTGTATACCACTCTCATCAAGCAGGCGTCCAGCAGGGATAAGCCGGCTTTGCAGCCCAAAGCTTTTGTGTGCAGATATGCAATGCCGGCTTTTTCGGCCAGCTTGCAAAGAGAATCACAGTCGCCTTCTGAATTTGCGCGGCAAAGCACGCCGATACGGGGAAGCAGCACGGCCTCACACTTTTCCAAGGCTTGAATAACAAGCCTGTCGTCGCCGCGTATAACAAACATTTTTCTCCCGATCATCTGCGCCATATCGTCAAGCTGAGCCTTGATCTCATCGCCGTTCTCCGCCGCGTTAAGCAGCGCGGAAGCCGAACTGTATGCCGCATATCCGAAACGATCTTTAGCCAGTTTTACCAGCCGTTCCGCACGCTCGCATTCAAAACATATCTGTTTTTCTACACCCTTATAGTTCCTTTTGCA
Organism: uncultured Oscillospiraceae bacterium; assembly: GCA_964408655.1. GTDB lineage: Bacteria > Bacillota > Clostridia > Christensenellales > CAG-138 > JAQVRG01. Next base: position 5,506 of record CAYPAH010000075.1, read on the forward strand.
AAGCGCTTCTAAAAGCCTCGCTCTTTCAAATGCTTCGTCTTGATCCTTGCCAACGACGAGCGCGCCGTGATGCGCCATAAGTATGCAATGCGCTCCGCTTTCAAGCGCGGCTCTGACGTTTTTGCACAGCTTTTTCGTTCCCGGCAGTCCATACGCGGCCAGTTCCAGTCCTCCAAGCGCGGATTTTTCTTCTTTTATAAGCTCTATATTGTTAAATCCGGCAAGGCCAAGCGCGCTTGCATAGTTTTGATGCGTGTGAATAACGAATCCCGCTTCCGGAAAAAGCTCATAGGCCGCCGCGTGTATTCCTTTTTCAGATGAGGGCTTGCGGCTTCCTTTCCATTCGCCTGTTTTCATATTAAATTCGACGATATCTCCGGCGCTCATGCTCTCATAGGCAAGGCCGCTCGGTGTTATAACAAAGGAATCCGAGGCTGTGCGGCAGCTCACGTTGCCCCATGTGCGCGCAGCAAGTCCTTCGCTCACAAGCATACGTCCCGCGTCAGCCACGGCCTGCTTTTGCTTTTGCAGCTCTATCATCTTTTTATGACCTCAATATTTTCAAATACACGGCTGAAAGCGGCAAGGGCGGCGTCTATGTCCTCCCGGGTATAAGCCGCGCTCGTATACATGCGGTTTCCTGCCAAGGTAACAAGCCCTTCGGCCATATAAGCCGCTCCTATATGCTGCATTTCGGCCTTTCTAAGAGAGGTCGCCTTCAATATTCCGGGTATCTGCCACGGCTTTGACCAGCGTATGGCGAAATGCAAAGTCCCGACAGTATCAAGATGGCAGATCGAGCCAACGTTATATGCTACGAAGGGCAGCCGCTTTTCTTCTATCAGCCTGTTCAGCCCCTCCGTAAGGCGCTCGCCCATCGCGGCGGCTTTTTCGCAAGCGCCGGTCCTCTCGATCTCGCAAATGGTGTGGTATCCAGCGCAGCAGCTTATTGGCGTTGCCGCCATAGTTCCGCCAACGAGCGCCTTTTTGCCATGCCCGTCAAGACCCGCGCCAAGATACTGCATATATTCCTTTCGTCCACCCAATGCTCCGGCTCCGGGATAGCCTCCCGCTATCACCTTGCCGAAAACCGTAAGATCCGGCATTACGCCAAAGTATTCCTGTGCGCCTCCGGTGCCAAGTCTAAAACCCGTGACCACCTCATCAAATATCAGCAGCGCGCCATATTTATCACACAATGCGCGCACCCCCGCGGGAAAGTAAAAGTCCACGGGCCGCGTTCCGCTTTCGGGGCCTATCGGCTCAAGAAAGACGGCGGCAGTGCCTCCATTAAGCCTGTTGAGTTTAAGCACACGTTCCAGATCATTAAGGTCATTCGGGAAAAATTCCTGCGTATGTCCAAACACAAACGAGGGAACACCTTGAGATTGCAGACCTTTTGTTCCCGGTATGCGTATGCCATAAGCAAGCTGATCGCTCCAGCCATGATAAGCGCCGCCCATCTTTACGATGTTTTTGTGCTTGGTGGCCAGTCTTGCGACACGAACCGCGCCCATGCAGGCTTCCGTACCCGAGCCGAACATTCTCAGCTTTTCTACCGACGGAACGAGCTGCGTTATCTTTTCTGCAATTTTATATTCGTATTCATGGAACAGGCCTGTGGAGGGGCCGCAGCTATCCAATAATTCCTCGACCTTTTCTCTGACAAACGCGGGATTGCTGCCAAGCACGGTCGGCCCGCCCGCCTGCAAAAAATCAAAATATTCGTTTCCGTCTATATCCCAAAGCCTGTCTCCGCTCGCCTTGGTAAATACCAGCGGAAACGGATAGTTAAAGGCAAGATTATGCTGCACTCCACCCGGTATCACATCCAGCGCCTTATCTATCATTGCCTTTGAAGCCTTGCATTTTTCTCCGTAATATTCCTTCTCATATTTTTGCAGCGCATCTCTGCCTATGCTGTAGATAGGCTTTTTTATCAGCTCGTCAAGCTTTTCTGTAACTGCCTTTGCATCAACATATTTATATCTGGTCTCCACTTTCTTTTTCCTCCTAAAAATTTTTATCATTAAGCAGCTTGAAGTTTGCCTTGTTGCATTTATAAAGCTTTTTAAAGACCTCGAAGTTTTTATCATATACCCGTTTTTTCTGCATATCAGGATGATATGTTGCAATTACCGGTATGAAGGAGCGAACCGAATCAAGCTCGCTTATTATTCCAAGTCCCACGCCCGTTATGGCCGCCGCGCCGACAGAACCCGCATTTTGTGGAGAGGAAAGCGTTTCTATGCTTCGTCCTGTTATGTCCGCAAGCATCTGGCAGGTGACAGGCGAAAGAGCGCCGCCGCCGACAAAGCGTATCGATTCAGAGCAGTTTATCTTCCTTTCCTGACACTCAAGCATCCATCTCAGATGATAACACACCCCTTCAAGCACGGCGCGTATCATCTCCGTTTTTCCCGTTTCAAGCTTCACGTTAAAAAACATTCCCGCAGCCTCCGGCGCTTCAAAGGGACATCTGTTGCCATGCAACCATGGCGTGAAGATCACGCCTCCCGCACCCGGCTCGGCCTTCTGCACAGTCTGCGTCAGATAATCATACAGGCTTGTATATACCGACTCTTGATCCTCGGCAACATTCTTTTTTTCAAGGAAAATGCCTATTTCATCCAAAGCCAAATGGTCTTTCACCCACTCAAGGCACTTCCCCGCCGTTTCCATTTCCGCAAAATAATTATATCTTTCGCTTTGCGCTCCAACTATTGCCGCTATCATGGCGTCCACATCTACAAGCTGCTTACCCACTACCGTAGATACCCAGCCGGAAGTTCCTGAATAAATATGCGTGTCCCCGATCCTCGTGCAGCCCGCGCCAACTCCTATCAGCGTAGCGTCGCCGCCGCCGCCGAAGACAGGAGTTCCCTCCGGCAGGCCAAGCTCTATAGCCGCCATTGCGCTTAACTTTCCGGCTTCATCCGTGGTCTTTATGATCCTTGGAAGATGAGACATATCCACCTTCAACATTCGGCTCATTTCACGGCTCCAGCCGCGCCTGCCCTTTCGCGTGTCAAAAAGAAAAGTAGAAAAGGCCGAATCCTCGGTCATAACGAATTCACCTGTGCATCTGCAGATCAAGTATTCCTTAACGTCAAGCCACTTATATATCCTTTTAAAAAGCTCCGGCTCGTTATTTTCCACCCATTTATATCGCCATATCGGGTCCTTTACGCTTGAGGACACAGCTCCGGTGATCGCGAGGCTTTTAATGAGCCTGAAGATGTTTGCGCCCGCTATCTGCATCCCGTAGGCCATGCCCGCGCGTATCTCTTCCCTTGCCCGCTGATCCATATAGCTCATTGCCCTTCGCAGTGCGCGTCCCTCTTTGTCAACAAGCACGAGTCCCTGCATTTGCGAACAGAATGATATTCCCGCCACCTGAGACGGGTCTATGCCAGTTCCCTCAAAAATCCCGCGGGTAGTGGCGCACATCGCCTGCCACCATTCCTCCGGCTCCTGCTCCGCGCCGCCGTTTTCGAGGATAAACAGCTTATAGCCCTGCTGTCTGTCGGCAATAAGCGAGATATCCTCGTCTATGCGGAAAAGGCAGGTCTTTACGCCCGTAGTACCTATATCATACGCAATGCAATACGCCGCCATTTTTTCGCCTCCGTCAATTTTTGTGTGTAATGTCGCTTTTTTCCGTTGTAAAGGCCGACTCGATGAATTTAAGCATCTCGTTTCGCAGCTTTTCATCATCAATGAGGATATCCTCGCCGCAGAATATCTTGAATCTTTCTTTGTAATAATCACAGCTATATGAGAATTGCAGCATCATAAGCAGATTGTCAAAAAAGAATGCGAGCATTCGCGCGTCCATATCTTTTCTTATCTCGCCCCTGTCCTGCGCAAGCTTTATGAATTGCGTATATATCCGCGCTGAAATGCCTTCTATCTCTTCTGCCAAAAATCCGGCGTATTTGTTGCCGCCGCCCGCTGTGATCTCGTGATACATAACATTATAATCGCTATTCTCACTGGCGCATTCCTGAACCGCAGCTATCAACTTTTCCGCGCGGCGCAAAGGCTTATCGTCGCATTCAAGCACTGCGTTTATTCTGTCCTTAAGCACGCCAAGACTTTTTTGCAGGCAGGCCATAAAAAAGGCGTCTTTGTTTTCATAATACTTATATAAAACGCCGACGCTTACGCCCGCCTTCTTAGCAATGGTGTTGATGTTCGCTTTGTCTATCCCGTTTGCGGCAAACTCCGCAATACCAATTTCGAGTATTTCTTCAATTTTTTCCTGACCCAGCTTTTTCAGCATGTTGAAGCTCCCATAATGTCAAGATAATAATTCTGTTTTGAGATGATAAATAACGCTGGAATCTCTGACGTGAATTGTCGCTCACGTCTTAATATCAATATACCACTACTTTTTCAAATTGCAACATGTTTTTACTTTTTAATTGATAAAAATATATAAAAAAGCTCTTGCATAATTCAAATCAGTGTTGTACAATAACCATCGTGCTGTTCCCCTATTGTATGAGAAGCACGATATTCCTCAGTAGCTCAATGGTAGAGCACCCGGCTGTTAACCGGGTTGTTGTAGGTTCGAGCCCTACCTGGGGAGCCAAATAAGAACGCTGATTTTGATAGAAATTCAGCGTTCTTTTTCTTCGCAGAAAAAGACTGTAGAATAAGCGTTTTTAGGATGTTGCGTGACAAACCGAGCCCGCCGTGGCGCT
>CAYPAH010000076.1:0-8558 GCA_964408655.1 uncultured Oscillospiraceae bacterium
ATTCCGCGTCCGAATGTCATCGGATTCGGCGTCCGAATGTCATCGGATTCCGCATACAGACGTTACCTAATTTAGAAATCATCTGCTTTGAATCCTTTTCGCAGGAGAGCTCGAAGCAGAATGAAGAGATCAAAGGTTCCGGTCTGGGCCTTGCGATCGTGAAACATCTGGTCGAAGAAATGAACGGAACCATCCATATCAAAAGTGTCGTAGGCGAAGGCACGGAGTTTATACTGGAGTTCTCCTTGAACACCACCAGCAACACCGAACCGAACATTTCTCTTGAGGTCGATTATTCTGTGATGGACGGATGCCGTGTGCTTCTGGTCGACGACAATGAGATGAACCTGATGATCACTGAAAAGATACTTGAACGGAAAGGCTGTATCATAGAGACTGCGATGGATGGCGCTAAAGCAGTCAGTGCTTTCAATGCGTCTGAGATCGGTTATTTCAACATCATCATTACGGACGTTAGAATGCCGGTAATGGACGGGCTTGAGGAAGCGCGCCAAATAAGAGCGCTGGAACGGCCGGATGCGACAACGATCCCGATCATAGCGCTCACAGCGGACGCCTTCAATGAAGAACGCGAAAAGACGGTTGAGGCCGGCATGACCGCACGGTTGGTAAAGCCTGTCGAGCCTGAGCTGCTGTATGCCGCGGTGGCAAGCCTTGTGTCAGGCTGAGCGCGCAGCGCATAGTGTAAGTCGTCCCGATGGCCGAATTTAAGTTTCAGCTTCAAAAGCACATCGCCGCGAACTATACTTAAGTCGCGGCGATGATTTCTTGTATGCTATACGAACTAAATGGAATAAGTTTTATAAGCAAACATTTTTTGTGGCGATATTCTCACAAAAGGCTCTATCATGCTCGACAAAAAGAATAGTTGGGCTATACTCCAACAAAAATTTCTCAATTTGCATTCTGGAGATCACATCGATATAATTCAACGGTTCATCCCAAATAAGCAGATACGATCTTTCACAAAGGCTTTTCGCGATAAGCACTTTTTTCTTTTGACCTCCGCTAAAATCACTGATGTCTTTTTCAAATTGCGCCCTCTGAAAATCAAACTTTATCAATATGGCTTTAAAGAGACTTTCGTCAATATCATGTTCTTTCGCATAATCAGATAGTTTGCCTTTCAAGTGCGTCGTTTCTTGCGAAACATATGATATTTGCAGATTCGATCCCTTTCGCAGTTTTCCCTCATGCGGAACATCGTCTCCGTAAATCAATTTGATTATGCTTGATTTTCCGCTGCCGTTTTTACCGGAAAGAGAAATTCGATCACCTTGTTTCACGCTAAAAGATACATTCTCACAAATTATCCTGTCTCCGTATTTTATGGCGATATTTTCAAGCGCAAGCAGCTCTGCTGAATGATATGTAAGGTGAGAAAGCTTTAGATCAGCCGAATATTCGATATTTTTGAGAAGCCCCGCTTTCTCCTCGCTTGCCGCTTCCCTGCGCTGTTCGAGAGATTTTGACCGATTCATCATCTTAGCGCTTTTGTGTGAAACATAGCCTCTGTCGGGACGCAATCCCGAATTTTTTGTATCATACTTGGTTTTTTCAGCCTTATTTGACCATTCCTTCTTTTTCGCCGCGGTTTCTTTAAGGCGTTTCACCTCTTTTTTAAGCTTTTCATTTTCCGCAAGCTCAAAGCCGTCCCTGCGTTCTTTGTTGACAAACCACGAAGAAAAATTGCCGCGCTCGATTTCAATATTGCTTTTATTTATTGAAAGAATGTGGTCTACACATTCATCTAAAAAACAACGGTCATGCGAGACTAAAATAAAGCCATGCTTGCTTTTTAAATATTCGCCTACTATTTTTCTCCCCGAAATATCAAGATGGTTTGTTGGCTCGTCAATAAGCAAAAAGCTGTTTTCTTTCAAGAATAAGGCAGCAAGCATAAGCTTGGTCTGTTCGCCGTTTGATAGCGTTTCAAAAGGACGGTAAAGAACGTCTTCAGATACCTGCAAAAGATTCAATTCCCTTGAAAGCTCCCATGCGGAATAATCAAGGCATATAGAATCTATCACTTCAATAGTGTTTGCTGTTTTATCCGCAATATTAAATGGAAAATATTCGAAGTTTAGCGATGCCGCGATATTCCCCTCATACTCATATTTCCCGAGTAAAAGATTGAGAAAAGTAGTTTTCCCTCTGCCGTTCCTCCCTGTGAAGCCCAGCTTCCAGTTTGTGTCGATTTGAAAGCTTACATTTTCAAATATATTGTCATAGCTGCCCGGATAGGCAAAGGTCAGATCGCTTACATTAATTAATGACAAAGTTTTGTCCTCCTGTAAAATAAAAGTGGCCGCAAGAAAGCTATTTCTTACGACCGCATCATGGCAGGACAAAGCTCATCAAAAGCAAGCTCTATTTATCGTAAGAGTTAAAAAACGCATAACCTTCTTGCACAGGTACAACAAAACCACGGCGTGCGCCGCAAAAAAGCTTTATTATACCTAAAACATCAGCAAGAAGCGTTGCGCATTTTCTCAACTCCAATCATCATTATTTGGCTTATTTTAACAAGCAATATATGCAGTTGTCAATCAATAAAGCCAAAATGATCTATCATGCATTTTTCTATGCAACAGAGCCCGCTTTTATTTCGGATTCCCATATCGTTTTCGGCTTTAAAATAACACAAGCCTCACTCTGCCGTCACTTGGACGACTTGTTTGCATATATGGTTTTATGGTATGATATATAAAGCAATTATTAAAGAAAGGCCACGAAATGCATAAATATAAAATTATTGGCGATAGCTGCTGCGATTATACCGATGATAACAGACTTGATTTCATCACCCGCGTACCGCTTACCATAGAGCTCGGCGAAAAAAGCTATGTTGACGATGAAAGCTTGGATTGCAACGTTCTTTTAGACGATATGGCTCACTCTAAACAGGCGCCTAAATCGGCCTGCCCCGCCCCCGGAGCTTTTATGGAAGCCATTGGCGAAAACGACGAAGCTTATATAGTTACGCTTTCCGGTGAGGTCAGCGGAACATATAACAGCGCCGTATTGGCCGCAAACTTAATTATGGAAGAAAAACCTGATCTTAAGGTACATGTGTTCAACTCTCATTCCGCCGCCGCAGGAGAAATCGCAATATGCTGCAAAATAAAAGAGCTTCTTGAAAATGGTTTGCCTTTTGCCGAGGTAGTTGAAAAAACCGAAGCCTATATCCGCCGTTTCACCACGTTTTTTGTGCTGGAAACGCTTGACGTATTCCGCAAAAACGGACGCCTATCACATTTGCAGGCCATAGCTACAGCCGCATTGAAGATTCGTCTCATCATGGGCGCAGATGAACGCGGGGCTATCGTTATACGCGGCAAGGCGCTTACCATGCGACATGCTCTTGAAGGGCTCGTATCGCAAATAAAGGAACGGTATGAGGCTTTGGACGAAGCAGGACACGAAATACTCTATATTACCCACTGCGCGTGCCGCGAAAGAGCGGAAGAATTGCGTTTGGCCATAATGAAGGCATGTCCATCATTAAAGGAAGTGGTCATTTGCCGCGCGGGAGGGATCAGCACCATATATGCAAATTCCGGCGGAGTAATAATTGGATTCTGATAAATCAAGGGTTCGTCACACTTTTGCGGCGAACCCTTTTCTTTGCTTTATTTCACTTTCATATTATAATTCAACATTGGGATTCACAAATTGGCCGTGAGCCTCCGTTTTGTTTGCGTATTGTATGGCAAACTGCGGGCAGCGATGCAGGCAGGCAAGGCAAAGCGTACATTTTTCTTTGATCCATACAGGCTTTCCGTTCTGTATCTCTATAACCGAAAGAGGACAGTTTTCGGCGCATAGGCCGCAGCCCACACATCTTTCAAGCACACTAAAATTCTTCGTCGCCTGTTTTACTTTGTATTCGGACTGTACCATTTTTGATATCAGCGCCGAACCTTTGCTGTGATTAAAATCACCGGTTGCTTTAGCCTGTATCTTTTTAATAACATCGTCTATTTCCGGTTCTGCGGCCTCAGTATCCTTAAGATTTTTCTCTTTATCCGACAGATCGAACATAGGCGTCCATGTGTCTACCATTCGAACGGTGAATTTCCCTTGAAGCTCGACGCCTTTTTCATGCAGGATCTTTTCCATCACAGCGTGCGCGGTTCCGGTAGAAGTGCCATAGCTTAGAATATGATAAACATAATGCTTTCCACCGGCGTCATCCAAATTAAGCATATCAAAAAAGTCTGTCACGATTGATGGAAGACCCCAGAAATATGTTGGCGTCACAAAGCCCAAATCTTCATTTTCACCGAGGGAAAGCTCATATTTATCATTTTTCACGCAATCGCTTATCGAAACAAGAGCGTCCCCGGTTGCGGCCGCAATTCGCTCGGCTATATATTTATTATTGCCAGTAGCTGAAAAATAGACGATCATAAATGCCTCCGTTTTTTAATGAATATATTAAATTATACCATATAATCTTTCTATTTGAACAAGGCGTCTAAACAATTTTCTCTTTTTTCAAAAACAGGACACGATCCCACGATCATGCCACTTGGCTCAGTTTAATCGATCTCAATCATTTAACTTGATTATCCACCCGTTCAAACGCTCCCCTCCCCTTGGGCTTATGCAATCACAATTTCCACTCCGTTTTCTTCAAGCGCTTTTCGGCAATTCTCTGGCAGCTCGTTGGTTATAAGCGTATTGACGTCCTTCGTTGGCATAAGCAGCACAACGCCACGCCTGTTGAATTTTGATGAGTCCGTCAGAATAATATGCTTGCCGGATCGTTCCGCCATAGCCCGCACGGCCTCCGCTCTTTGCATATCAACATTTGAAAAGCCCTGAACCGGGTCATAACCATCTGTGCCGATAAAAAACTTATCAACAAAAAACTCCTCCGCGCATTTTCTTACAAGCGGGCCGGACATCACCTGAGCGTCCGGATCATAGCTTCCGCCAAGCAGCACTATGCGGGCTCCCGGTATCGTGCGAACGTATGAAGCGATAAAAGCCGAATTCGTTATTATGCAAACATCGCGCTTGGTTTTGACCAGCTCCGCCGCAAGCATGGCGCATGTGGAGCCGGACTCTATCATTACTGTTTCGCCGTTTTCCACGCCTTGCGCAGCCCGCGTTGCTATGCGTTTTTTAAGCTCATAATCAAAGGTCATGCGATAGCCAACATCGTTTGGTGAAGGACGAAGCGCGCAGCCATGCTGTCTTCTAAGCAAGCCCTGCTCTTCCAACCGGGAAAGATCCTTGCGTATCGTCACAGCAGAAACTGCAAGCCTCTTAGAAAGCTCTCCAACCTCCAAGGATCCCTCGCGGCTGAGCATTTCAAGTATTGTTAAGCATCGTTTATTCATTATAGCACCTGTTCCGTTCTTGCAATGATATCATCCTGTGTTTGCTTTGAAAGCACGTTGAAAAATGCGGAATAGCCTGCTACCCGCACGATAAGGTCTTTGTGATCCTCGGGATGGAGCTGCGCGTCTATCAGCGTTTCGCGCGAGACAACATTATATTGCACATGAAAGCCGTGAAGAACATCAAAAAAGGTACGCAAAAGCAGCGTAAGCTTAGCGCTGTCCCTCGGCTTTGAAAGCATTGAAGGCGAAAGCTTTTGGTTTAGCAGCACCCCTCCCGTTATCTTGCCGGTCGGCAGTTTTGAAACGGATTTAAAAACGCTTGTCGGGCCATTCGTGTCCGCAGCATGTGTAGGCGAGCAGCCTTCCGCAAGCGGCTCGCCTGCCCTTCTTCCATCCGGCGTGGCGCATGTGCCCGCGCCCTGCGGAACATTTGCCGAAATAGACGAGGTGCCCGCATAATAGCATCCGCCTATAGGACCGCGTCCAAAGCGGGTGTTCTTGTGTTTTGCTATTTCATCGATATAACTTTCATAGCCGCGAACCACAAGCTGATCCACATAATCATCGTCGTTGCCGTATTTAGGTACTGCAAGCAATAAATCCCGAATACGTTCTCCATCCCCGCATTCAAAATTGGAAAGCAGCGCGTTCCAAAGCTCCTTGCGGCTGATTGAACGATCCTCATAGACACATTTTTTTATCGTTGCAAGCGAATCGCCCAAGTTGGCGATTCCCACCTGCAGATCGCTGATGAAATCATATACCGCACCGCCTTCTTTCAGGTGCTTTCCCCTGGCTATGCAGTCATCCGTAAGCGCAGAGCAAAGCACGTCGGGAACCTCCTGTTCGAGCACCATATCCGCGCTTGTATCAAGGATAACGGCCTGACGGCAGAACTCTCTAACGAAAGCATCCCAAGCCTTCATCACATCGTCGAAGCTTTCCATATCAATAAAATGACCCTTGCCCTCACAAACTCTTTTACCGCTTTCGATGTCTACTCCGTCGTTCAAGGCGATCATCAGTGTTTTGGGGAAATTCAAAAAGCTCATGCCCGTGCAGCGATATCCCCATTTCCCCGGTACCGCTACTTCTACGCAGCCTATGGCGCTATAGTTATATGCGTCTTCTCTTTTGACTCCTTTTTCGATAAAAGAAGGAATTATTATCTCATCATTGTTAAACGCGGGCATACCAAACCCGCAGCGGATAACTTGTATGCATTCGGCCATAAACTCATCGCTAAGTCCCTTATGATAGCGCACCGTGAGGTTTGGCTGCGGCAAATGACAGCGCGCCACAGTGCGAAGAACCAGATAACTCAGATCGTTTACCGCGTCCTTTCCATCGGCGTCCTGTCCGCCGACAGTGACATTTTGATACAGTGGACTTCCCGCAGAAAACCGCGTGTGCGACCAGCTTCTTATTTTGTTCACCGACATTGTGCGCAGCCAAAGATTTTCAAGCAGCTCACAGGCGTATTCTTCACTCATGCCCTTATCGCGGCTTTTTTTATAATATGGATATAAATATTGATCCAGCCTCCCGAAAGAAAGAGAATGCCCGTTGGATTCGATTTGAAGTATCACATGCAAAAACCAAAGTCTTTGCAATGCCTCGTGAAAGCTTTCAGCCGCTTGCATTGGCACCTTGCGGCACACGCGGGCCATCTCTAAAAGTTCGGCCTTTCGCTCTTTTCCGGATATCTCAGCCTGCTTTTCCGCGAGTGTCGCAAAACGAAGGGCATATGCTTCAACAGCATCAAGCACAATGATGATAGCACGGTAAAAATAACTCTTTTTCAAGTCCTCAAGCTTGGTAAGCTCAAGAGTTTTCTGTGCTTCAAGCACACGCTTGCGGACTCCGCCAAGTCCCTCGCGCAGTACTCTTCCGTAATCCACCGCCAAATGAGCGTCGCCCGAGGTAATGTTGCCCTCGGTCTTGATTATTCCAAGGTCATAAAACAGCCGCGCACTTTCGGGAAATGCGGCATATCCTTTATCCTGCAAAGTTCTTCCCTTCCAATAAGGATATATGTCTCTGAGAATGCTTTTGCTTTCCTCGGTAATAATGAAACGGTCTCCGTCGCGTTTATCAAACTCGTCAAGCTCGGCAACGACCCAATCCATAGCATATTCCGGAAATATCGGAGCGGCACGATCAGCTCCCGCTTGATTTCCTACCAATATTCCGTCGGGATCAATATAAATCGACATATTTCGCAACACATTATCAAGCATATAAGCTCGCCGCAAAATCACTTGATCCTGCTCATGCTCACGATAGCTCTGCGTAGTAAGAACAGCTCTCTCTGTGCATACCGTGGGCTGAATATCCAATATTCGCGCTCTCATTGCGGCGGTCCTATCGTTCAATTTTCCAAAATGATCTTCCATTATGTTTACGCCTCCCTGACAAATTCTGCTGCGCCAATAATGCCAAAGTCTTTTTTCAACTCAGCCGTTTTAAAATACACCGGCAAAGGAATATGATTATATCTCTCAAACTCACTTTTCATGCGCCCTAAAAATGCGTCACCGAAGGCAAGAAGCCCGCCGCCAAACACATAGGTATCGATATTCAGCATTTGATATACATTGAATACGCAAAGCGCGTAATAATGCGCCATTAACTCAACTATTTCTGCTGCGAGCTTATCGCCCTGATTATAGGCGGCAAGCACCTCTTCTCCGCCGGCATTTTCTTTTAGTATGCTTTCAGCGCCCGCGTCAAGGCGCAGCTTAAGTTGCGCGGGAAGATATTTTCCCGAAGCATATGACATATAGCAGCCTCGGTTTTCACAGCCGCATAATACGCCCTCATCCGGAGTGGCGATCATATGTCCGCATTCTCCCGCCCAGCCATAGCTTCCGCGAAAAAGCTTGCCATCGATTATGATGCCGCTTCCAAGACCGGTTCCCGCCGTGATGTACACGAGGTGCCTGCATCCCCTTCCCGCGCCGTGGCGGTATTCCGCCAGTGCCGCGGCATTGCTGTCGTTATCAAGAACGATCCGCGTATTTAGGCGCTGCTCCATATAATCGCGCATGGCAAAATTCTTGATACATGGCATAGCGGAGGTCAATAGCACTTTGCCCTGATCGAAAAGCACAAATGAGGGCATACATATGCCCACGCTATAAAGAGAATTGATAGAAATACCATTTTTATCAAGCAGCGCAT
>CAYPAH010000076.1:8568-10118 GCA_964408655.1 uncultured Oscillospiraceae bacterium
CCCTGTCGGTAAAAGCCGGTCCATCCGCAGCCGCATCGGTAGAATGCTGAAATCTATCTATCATTTTTCCGTCGGGCGTAAATAGACCATATGCCACCTTCGTCCCTCCGGCGTCGATGCCGATTACATATTGATTATTCATAGCGCATCCTCCGGGTTGAATATCGATTTGTTCCGTCTATAATTATATAGTTTTCCATTTTTAGTGTCAATTCAAAAATTACTTTTGCAATCATAATTAGTTTCATATGAAAATATTTTAATAAATATATGAATGCATCGTTTGTTATCTTTGCTCTTTTTGAGTTGCGGGGCAGCGCTTAATCGTGTAATATGAATGATGAACGACGAGTTATAAAGGCCAATAACTTTAAGGAGAAAAACATCATTGAACGCTTTGATTTTCAACATTCAAAAATTCTCTCTGCATGACGGCGCGGGAATACGAACCGACGTTTTTTTTCAGGGCTGCAATCTTAATTGCAAATGGTGCTCCAATCCGGAATCACAAAGTATGAAGGCAAAAGCGCCATACAGCGCGCGCACTTATTCTGTTGATGAATTGATAAGCGAACTTATTAAGGATAAGGCATTTTATGATAAGAGCGGAGGCGGAGTTACCCTTACAGGCGGCGAGGCGCTTTTACAGCACGAATTTCTCAGTGAGCTCTGCCCCGCTCTTCATAAGCTTGGAATTCATGTTGCGCTTGAAACAGCAGCCAATGTGCCCACCGAAATATTCGAGAGAGTGTTAAATAAAATCGATATGGCGCATATAGACCTGAAGCATTATGATCCGCAAGCTCATAAACGCGGCACAGGTGTTTCAAACGAGCTTATCTTAAAAAATATTACCACTGCGCTAAAGCGCGAAATTCCCGTGATAATCCGAATCCCCGTCATCCCCGGCTTTAACGATAGCGTATCAAACGCACGAAGCTTTGCGCGTTTGCTCTGCGAGATCAAAGCTCACGAAATACAAATTCTGCCTTTTCATCAATTTGGTGAAAGCAAATATCAAAAAATGCAACTGCCATATGCTTATTCCGGCATAGGACAGTTGCACGATGAGGATCTGAATTCGTTCGCAGATATTCTGCGTTCTTCCGGTCTTTCGGTTCAAATTGGCGGATAAGCGCTTTACTCTATAAGCATGGAAAGTGCTGCGAAAGCTGATTCATAAAAAACACAAAAAGCAAAAGCCCATGTTTTGATTACATGAGCTTTTGTTTTTTTTCCTAAATCACATACAGATATATAACTAGAAAATGGAATATGCTCCCGGCAAGCACAAATATGTGAAAGACCCCATGAAACCAGCGTTTTTTCGAACCGATCCCATATAAAATCGCGCCAAGCGTATAGCATATCCCGCCGATAAGCAGCAAGTAGATCCCCTTCATAGTCAAGGCTTCAGCAGCCTGTGGAAAAAATGCCGCCACGCACCAGCCCATCAAGATATAACAGACCATTGAGAAAACGCCATATTGTTTGAGTGGATTTGTCAAGAAAACGAGACACCCAAATTTCGTTAATAGTTACTTCGGCCA
>CAYPAH010000077.1:0-2721 GCA_964408655.1 uncultured Oscillospiraceae bacterium
TTATCCGCAGCGAGCCATCCGGAAGATGTGTGTGCAAAAGCACCTCGTAAGCATCTTTCGTCTTAAATGCTTCTATTACCGCTTCGCGGCTCATGGCGCGCAGGAAGTTTTCTTTATCTTCTTTATTTGCTCCCGAGTGAGCATAGCTGTTATACAAATTCTCGTAAGAGCTTTCCTTCGGATCAAAGGGGAAACGCTCTGTGTTGCTTACAAACAGCCTCACATTGCCCGTTTTCAAATTCAGATATCCCATCAAATCGTAATCACATGAAACGGCCGCCTCAATGACCTGCTTCGTTATCATTTGATCCGTGCAGTCGGTAACATACACAAATGCTATAACGTCCTTCGCCCCCGGCTGCTTTACAAACTTAACAAAAGTATGCGCCCACTGCTCATCTCCGTTTTCCATTAAATAGCAGAAATCCGCCGCGATCTCTTCTCCGCTTCTATAGGCGCGGGCAAGAGATTTCTGTCTGAACAGTGTTCGTATAGTTTCACGCTGCTGCGCGTCCGGCATGTGATCGAAAAAGCATTGCAGCATGTCTTCTACGGAATGCTTCTTTTCTGATTCCGAGAACACCGTTTGTTTAAAGTCCAAAAGCTGCATCTTGGTCACGTTCAATGTGGCATAAGCGATCATATCCTTGATAATGCCGCTGTGTCTTTCCATCTCCCGCTCATAGCGCTCTTGAGACATACGGTTCTCGTTTATGTTGATGAGACTTCCCCATGCTACGCTCGGCTCTCCGTTGGCGTCTTTAAATACCGTATAGGCCATACGCATCCATCCGCCGCCCTTGCCGTCAAGATTGACCCTTCTGAATTCTCCGACGACCTCGTTTTCTCCGCTGTGTACGCGGTCATATATCGACTGGAAGACATCTATGTCGTCCTTATATACAAGTCCGGCCTCTACAAGAGACTCGCGCGGGTTGGGTATTGTTATGCTTTGCGTTGGCAGGCTTGCCTGTTCCGCGTCCTGAATAAGCGTTCGCGTTTTGATATCGTATATCCAAACGTCAATATTCATTTGCGTAGTAGCGACAATAAATCTCGATTCAAGCTCTTTATAGTCCTCTATCGGCACTGCGGAGCAGATATATTTTTTTACTATCCCGTCCCGGCCATAAAGCGCCCGAAAATATATCCTATACCATTTATACACGTTTTTCACACGCATGGAAGCGTCGAATGTTGCCGACGGCGTTCCTTCCTGCATTGAAGCTATAGCGTCATAACAGGCCTTTTTGACGTCCTCATGGAATACTCCCGCGGCGAACCAGCTCGCCGGCCAATTTTGAACCTGCTCCGCGCAATCGCAGTTTTTTCTGCACAGTTCGCCCGCCATAATGCGGTATTCATCAGGATAATAATCCCATATCATTATCTGGGCGCCTTCTATAGCCGAAGCCAGCCTCTGCTCGTTTTCCCAGAATATTTCCTTCTGACGCATTTGCTCTGTGATATCTGTATATGTGTTATAAACAGTCCAGCGCCCATGCTCGTTTTCATATATGGAAGCATTAACGCCGCACCATATATAGTCCTTTCCGTTTCCGGAAATACGATATGCAGCCTTAAAGCCGACGCCGCTTTCAAGAGCATCGGCATATTTTTTCTTTACCTCTTCAAGATCGTCGGGATGTACGCCAACATCAATGCCTGTGCCGCTTTTAAATATTTCAAGCTTCTGTTCGTCTATATGCAGCATACGGCAAAAACCGTCGCTCAAATATTTGCATTGCAGCTTTCCTGCTTCGTTCTGCTCATAAACCAGAAATCCGCCGTCTATGCTTCGAATCATAGTATCGGCCTTTATTTCCGCTTCCTTACGTTTTTGAATGTCGGTATAAACGCCGATGACTATGTCGTTATCCGCATTTCTCTCCGCCACCGATGCGTTGAGGTTCAGCCAATGATAGCCTCCGTTTTTATGCGCGAGCCGCAAGTCGCAGTTGATGTTCGAAGAGTCTCCGGAGCATTTTTTTATCTCGTTTCTAAGTCTTTCAACGTCCTCCGGATGGATCATCGCAACAAAGCGCCCGCTAAGATCCCCCCTAAGCTCGTCGTCTTCATAATTCAAGGTTTTTCTCGCTTTTTCCGACATATATATTTTGCTGATATGCCAGTCATGGGATATCTCGGCTATTGCGAAGCCCGTAGGAAAAGAATCATACATATCAAGCAAAGTAGCTTTTTCGTTTTCCTGCGTTTGAAGCGCGTCTATATAATTGCTCTGCACGTTTCTTGCGATAAAATATGTGGCTATGGTGAGCGCGGCAACAGAGATATAATAAAAAGTCTCAGCTCCGCCTATCAGCGCCGCCAATTCGTTCAGCGTCAGGCTTATAGCGAACATCTCTGTAAGCTCCCGCTTGCCAAGCACCGGTATTATGACCAATAAACAGCAAACGATGAGACAGTTCATCGGCTGCTCATAGTGCACTACGTCATTGACCAAAAAAGGGAATATGCCAAATAAGAGTATAAGCCAATATGAGAGATAAACGATCTTGGTTCCCTGCCGCCCAAGCTTTTTATGCGTGTGTATAACTATAATATAGATAAGCGAAAGAACTGTCATCAGGCAGGCGCCGATCCTTGTATACCAGGTCTGCCAGCATTTAGGATCCAAAAGATTGACCAACATAAAAAACAAAACTGTCAATGCGACGTTTCTTACCCGGTCAATATTGGTTTGTGTAAGATATTTCTCAA
>CAYPAH010000077.1:2737-10024 GCA_964408655.1 uncultured Oscillospiraceae bacterium
GCGACGGTTCTTTTTCTCAGCCATAATTGATCCCCCGCGGCACAATATTCCACATGTACTACACAGCGATATTCAACTGTTTTTAACGATTAAAACAGAGCTTCTATCATCCTCTTGCGTTCATCCATCACATTTTTATATAACAGCTCAAGATTATCGTAATTGTGCGCTCTTAGCGGCTCCACGATGCCGCAGATCGTCTCAAAAAGCGGCGTAAGACCCATATTCCCCGCAACGCCCTTTAAAGTATGCGCGCAGTCGAAGGCCTGTTCAAACTCTCCGTTTTCTATTGCAATGCCAAGATTTTTAAAAGAAGCGTCATCCTTAAACTCATTCAAACAATCCAGATAAAGCTCTTCATCCTGCACAAAACGCGCCATGGTTTCCTCAATATCAACTCCATAGCGGGAGAGTTTGTCGGTCAACTGGCTCATATATATTTTTCTCCTTTACTGTGCAAATATAGAAAAATCAAACTTGAATAATGAAAACATGTTCTTTTTTTGCTTTAAAAAAACAATGAAAAAGACAATAGACTTTGTTACAATACATATTATAGCATATCTATATATTTTATAGCAACTTATTATCAAGAAATTTGCGCTTTTATGTAAAAGAAATATTAAGAAGTTTTTTATAAAGTTCAAAACCGTTTTGTAATATTTTTTCGTCAAAATCAAATTTTGACGCATGAAGTGCCTCCGCCCTTCCGGTTCCCAAAAAGAAAAACACTCCGGGCACATGCTGTTGATAAAACGAAAAATCTTCGCTCGTCAAAGAAGGCGTTTCTAAGTATTTGGGCGCGTCGACGCCTAAATATCGTATGACCAGATCATGCAGCTTATCGTCGTTGCGAACAGGAGGATATCCCTCGGATAACGAAAGCTTAAGCTTACATCCGGTCTTTTGCTCCACACGCTGCGCTATCCTGCAAAGTTCATCATACATTCGCGCATGAAGCTTAGCATCATAAGCGCGCATCGTTCCGCTTGCAAGCGTGTGCGCGCTTATCGCATTTTGCACGGTCCCGCTGCTCATGCATCCAAACTTCAGCAGTCTTTCCTCATTTGCTGGTTCTATGCTCTCCGCCATCGCATATGCTTCATGCAAAAACAGCACTCCCGCATAAAGCGCGTCAGCGCCCTCGTTTGCGCGAGCCACATGCGCGCTTTTTCCAAATGCCTCAAAGTCCACTATTCCCGCTTTTGCCATTACGGCGCCCGCGCGTGTTTGTAATTCTCCCTCTGGTATTTCAGGCCATATATGTATGCCGAAGACAGCTTTTGTTTCGCAGCGTTCCAATATGCCGCTGTCGCATATATCTCTCGCTCCTCCGGTGGTTTCTTCGGCAGGCTGAAAAATAAGCAGCACATTGTTCGGAAGATTTTTTTCCGAATCTACATATTTGGCGAGCGTCAAAAGCATGGCGGTGTGTCCGTCGTGGCCGCACGCATGCATCTTTCCGGGATGCAGCGAAGCATACTCGGCGCCTGTTTCTTCTTCTACCGGAAGCGCATCCATATCGGCGCGAAACGCCACAGTATATGGTTTCCCCTCGTCAAAATAGGCGCAAACAGCCCCTTTTGCAGGATAACTCAACTCGCAGCGCAATGGTTTTAGCACGCTTTCGACATATGCTATCGTTTTTGTCAGCTCAAAGCCTATTTCGGGAATGCGGTGCAGATCCCTTCTATATTGGGTCAGCATTGATAACATATATCGAATCTCTCCTCATCTTGCTTCTCTATTGCGATTGTACGCTTTTTTCTCCCGCTTCGCAAGAATTGTCTTGACAAGACTATCCCATTGTGATAACTTTTACCGCAAGATAGAGGCGCGGGAGCGACTAAGCTTGCAGAAGCCGACGGGCAATGATCGCAAGCGGCAGCAATTCCGCCGAATTCTTTTGAACAGGTATGTTCGAAGAATGGGGTTTGGGAGAATATCTCAAACACTGTCTGCATCAATGCAGGAGCGCTGTCTGACTTATATTGAGATCCATAGCTCTGACTATGTCATAGCGGCTATTTGGAAGTATCAGTCGGCAAGCGTTATCGCATGTCGATTTTATTTTTGCAGGAAAGTCCAGCTCATTTGTTGTTTTTGCAATATATATTGGCATTCGATAATGATAATATTGTAAAAGAAGGAGAAATATCTCCTCTTTGAATATTTTGAAACGTATAGCGAAGGAGGCAGCATGGGCGTAGTACAGAAATACGGCGGCAGCAGCGTCGCCACATTGGATAAAATCAAAGCCGTTGCCGCATGTGTAGCGCAGCTTAGGCGTTCCGGGCAGGACGTGGTCGTCGTTGCCAGCGCCATGGGCAAAACAACGAATCAGCTTATAGAACTTGCAAAGCAGACCGGCGGCGCAGACAACTCCCGCGAGTTGGACGCTTTGATGGCCACCGGTGAGCAGACCACAGTTTCTCTTCTGGCCATGGCGCTTGAAGGCATTGGAGTTCCGGCCGTCTCGCTCACAGGCGCACAGTGCGGCTTTTTGACCAACGATAATCACTCTCGCGCAAAGATCGTGGACATCAAAGCGGATATGCTTGTCAAGTATATCGGAGAAGGCAAAGTCGTAGTTGTCGCGGGCTTTCAAGGGGTAGATTCACAAGGAAATATAACCACGCTCGGGCGCGGCGGATCTGACACCACAGCCGTGGCGCTTGCCGCCAAGCTTGGCTGGGATTGCGAAATATATACCGATGTCGAAAGCATCTTTACGATCGATCCCCGCAAGTGTCCCGGCGCAAAGCGCATTCACCGCATCACCTATGATGAGATGATGGAAATGGCCTCTCTAGGCGCGGGCGTGCTTGAAACCAGAAGTGTCGAGCTTGCAAAAAAATATCATGTGCGGCTGTACCTTGGACAGTCTCTTGAACAAGATAAGACGAAAGGAACCTATATCATGGAAAGAGATCAAAGCTTCGAATCTATGCCTGTTACCGGCATCAGCCTTACCGATAACTGCGCCATGCTCAACATCACCAACGCTCCGGCGGACGGGAGCTGCGTAAGCAGTATTTTCGACCTTGTCGCAAAACTTGACGTAAACGTAGATATGATCTCTCAGCAGCTTTTGAGCGACGGGCAAATCGCCCTCTCATTCAGTTGCAAGCCGGAGGACGCCTTGCTTCTGCAAAAAGCCAGCGCGGAAAGCCGGCTGCCCTATAAGCTCGATATTCAAAACACGCTCGCAAAAATATCGCTTGTCGGAGTAGGAATGATAAGCCACAGCGGCATTGCAAGCCGCGCCTTTGAGATCCTTTTTCAAAACGGCATTCGTTATTACCAGATCACGACCTCGGAGATCTCAATATCCATCACTGTAGACGCAGCCGACATGCAAAGAGCGGCTCATTTGCTGGCGGAAGAATTTGAGCTCTGCGAAGAGGCTTGATCGATTCAAGTCCCATCACCATCAACGACTAAGAAAGGCGGAAATCAAAATGCTACAGCTTCAAGGTTCTATCGTTGCACTCGTTACCCCCTTCAATCAGGACGGCAGTATCAACTTTACCAGGCTCCGCGAGCTGGTGGAATGGCATATTGCCAACAAGACCGACGGCATCGTTGCGCTTGGCACGACCGGTGAATCAGCGACCATGAGCAACGAAGAAGATGACGCGGTGTGCAAGTGCATCATCGATACCGTAGCTGGACGCATTCCCGTCATCGTCGGCAGCGGCTCTAACTGCACACAGACCATGCTTGAAAGAAGCTTGCGCTATCAAGGCATGGGCGCCGACGCGCTTCTTGTCATCAGTCCTTATTACAACAAAGCCAACGAAGAGGGGATGTACCGTCATTTTTCCACCGTGGCTGACGCTGTAAATATCCCCTGCATACTCTATAACGTGCCGGGACGCACCGGCTGTTCCATTTCGGAAAAAGTGATCTCCCGCCTTTACAAGCATGAAAATATCGGCGGCATAAAGGAAGCCTCCGGCAATCTCGGCTATGCCTCTCAGATCGCCCGCTATCTTAGCGATGATTTCAGAATGTACAGCGGAAACGACGATGTTATCGTACCTATCATGTCCATCGGCGGAAGCGGCGTCATCTCCGTTCTGGCAAACATTCTTCCCGCCGTCACTCATGATATCGTTGCCGACTTCCTTTCGGGAGACCTTCAAAAGTCCCTGAACAATCAGCTCAAATATCTTGAAGTTATCAACGATCTTTTTATAGAGGTCAATCCCATACCCGTAAAAGCCGCCATGAACATGATGGGTCTAGGCGCTGGCGCATTACGCCTGCCGCTGTATGAAATGAGCGATAGCGCGAAAGCGCGGCTTGAAAAAGCTCTTCGTGAGGCCGGCGTGCTATGAAGATCATAATTTCCGGCTACGGCCGCATGGGAAAAATGATCGAAGGGCTTTCCCGTGACGCGGGGCATACCGTCGTTAAGACGATAGATGTGGATAATGCGCATGAATTGTCTGAGCTTGGCAATATTGCCGATGTGATAATAGACTTTTCCTCGCCCTCTGTTCTGCCGCTGCTTTCTGACTGCGTGCAGCGCACAGGAATGGCGCTTTTAAGCGGAACCACGGGTTACAATGCCGCCGATCTTTCGCGTTTTTCTTCTCTCGGCGCTTTCGCGCCGGTGCTTCACAGCACGAACTATTCTCTTGGAGTCGCGGTTTTTCGCCGTATGCTGAGCATAGTCTCGCCATCACTGCTTGGAGATTTCGATGTTGAAATATGTGAAACCCACCACAATAAGAAAGCCGATGCGCCGAGCGGAACTGCAAAGACGCTTTATGAAGCCATCGATCCCGAGCATAAGTATACTCCGGTGTATGGACGCGAAGGCATATGCGGAGCGCGCGCTTCCAACGAGATAGGCATACACGCCCTTCGCGGCGGCAGCGTAGCCGGCACACACACCGTCAGCTTTTTCGGCCAGGATGAGGAATTGTCCATTACGCATCGCGCCACGAGCCGGGCTATCTTCGCCTCGGGAGCCATCCACGCCGCCGAAGCTTTGATGAACAAGCCCCACGGCTCTTATTCGCTGGATCAAATATTGTTTGGAGAGTAAATATGAACGCGCAGGAAATCATACGCTATATAAGCGAAGCAAAAAAGAAAACTCCCGTTAAGCTTTATGTAAAAGAAAAGCGTGCCATCGATTATGGCGGCGCCAAAGTGTTTGGCGTGGGAGACAAGATAGTTATGGGCGAGTGGGGCGAGCTTTCCCCCATTCTTGCAGCCAACAGCGAAGCAATAGAAGACATCGTGATCGAAAACGGCTGCCGCAATTCCGCAGTACCCATGCTCGACTTAAAAGAAATTCCGGCGCGCATAGAACCGGGCGCCATCATACGCGAACAGGTAGAGATAGGCGCGGGCGCAGTTATAATGATGGGCGCAATAATAAACATTGGCGCAGTCATCGGCGAGAACAGCATGATAGATATGGGCGCAGTTCTCGGCGGACGTGCAACCGTCGGCAAAAACTGCCATATTGGCGCGGGAGCTGTTTTGGCCGGAGTTATCGAACCCGCAAGCGCTACTCCCGTTATCGTTGAGGACGGCGTGTTGATAGGCGCAAACGCCGTAGTGATAGAAGGGGTTCATGTTGGAGAAAATTCCGTGGTCGCAGCCGGAGCCGTAGTTGTTTCCGATGTTCCGCCAAACGTAGTGGTAGCGGGAACTCCCGCGCACATAATAAAGCAAAAAGACGCAAAGACAAGCGCTAAAACGGCGCTTGAAGAAGCGCTTCGTTCCCTTTGATCTTTTAGTGGCACTATAAAAGAACCGAAGCTTTCGCTCCGGTTCTTTTTGTATTTGTCTTTATTCGTCTTTTTGTATGTTGGCAACGATCTCCGGCTCAAGGGCGAATCGTATTCTAAATCGCAGGTCATCGTCGGCCATGTTAAGTACGGAGCCAAGCATTTTGTTGGACTTGTTTTCTTGTATCATAGAGTCCAACGCGCCAATAAGATAGCTTGCGCCCGGGGATTCCGACCATTTTACGACTATACTTTCGCCGTAAAAATAAATCTTTATGAATCTTGCGTTTGCAAGCTCAAGGAAGGATACACGTATCTTCAGCACGGGAGTTCCGTTTTCATCCGATGTAAAGCAGCCTTCAACGCCTATCTTCTGCGTTTCTCCGTGTATAGCCACCTCCGCATATTCGGGTTTTCCAAACCCAAGCGGCAAAGCATAGCTTTCATCTTTTTCAATAATCGAGCAGATCAGCTTATTGCCGTCTTTTGAAAACGCAAGACCACTCAAGCCCTTTGTATAATTATTTTGCAGCACCTGCGCAAACAAGGGATATAGGCCGATAGAGGCCGCGCATTCATCATCCGTAATAAAGGTTTTTCCATCCAATGCTGCGGCAAGCTTTTCTTCCAGATTATCTTCAGGCTTATTATAGAGCAAAGCGGAGAGCGCCGCATCGGGCGCCTTTACCTCTTTATGCCGCAGATTCTTTGAGATGGTTTGAAGCTCTTCATAAGCTTTTTCATCCTCCGGCAGCGGCATTGAAGGGATAAATCCCTTTCCAAAGTAATCGTCGGTGTGGCTGTAAAAGTTGCTTTGCTGAAACAGCTCGTTGTTTCCCGCGTTCGATACTATCAAAATGCCCGAATCAAAAAAACCAAGCACATTCTGGCTGAACATGCCGTTAAAGAGGAACGACCTCTCCTTTCGGCCTACCCACATCTGATAACCATAGTTATAGTTGCCCTTATCCAGCGGCGTTTCTATCTGTCTGCTTGTAGCTTCGAAGATATATGCGCTTGAAACAAGCTGTTTTCCATTCCACTTTCCGTTTTGCAAAATGAGCTGGCCGATCTTCGCTATGTCCTCGGGGCAGATATAAAGCCCCCATCCTCCTTTTTCTATCCCCATCGGACAGGTCTCCCAAAATACGTTGGTGATACCAAGGGGTTCCCAAAGGCGGGGACGCAAATATTCCATCAGCCCGTCGCCTGTTATCTCTTTAACCGCCGCAGAGAGCATATAGGTATTCATGCTGTTATAGGCAAAGTTCTTGCCCGGCTCGCTCGTTATAGCCGACTCAAGATATCCCTTTACCCAATCTTTTTCCGTGGGGAAGCCGGCCTCGTTAAAGAGTATACCGCTGCTCATTGTGAGAAGATGGCGCACGGTCAGCGCCTTATGCGATATTCTTCCCAATTTGCCTATTCTTGAGGCAAAAATATCAACTATCCTATCGTCAAGCTTCAATCTGCCCTCGTCGATGAGCATTCCTATGGCAAGACCCGTTATGCTTTTGCATTCAGAGTGCGTTAT
>CAYPAH010000078.1:0-9823 GCA_964408655.1 uncultured Oscillospiraceae bacterium
CCCAGCCTACTCCCTTAGCAGGGGAGCCCCTTACAGCCACTTGGGTACTCCTCCGAATGGACTGTGAATGTGAACTATGCGAATGAAATGGCGGAGATGGTAGGATTCGAACCCACGAAGCCTTTCGACTCAACGGTTTTCAAGACCGCCTCCTTCAACCACTCGGACACATCTCCAGATGCGACATGAATCCTTTCGCATTGCACGCTGAACTATTATAGCAGACCGCCATATGGCTGTCAAGCGTAAAACAATATGCAAAATAACGCCGGATTTCGGGCATAAAAGACGGTGGAAGCTAAGACAAATAAAATCTGATCTACAGCCCTCTGATGCGAACCTCAGTCACTCTGCCGACGATCTCAACGTCGCCGTCCGAAAGTATCAAAGGTTCATATTGCGTGTTCGCGGGGATGAGCACAAGATGCGGCGGCATATGCTTTACCTTGCGCACAAGCACCTCGTCGCCCGTGCGAACTACCGCGATCTGTCCGTTTTCAACTTGCTTTTGTACTTTTACAAGCACAAGCGAACCCTCGGGGATGAAAGCTCCGGTCATGCAGTCGCCCTGAACTTCCATATAAAAATAGTCGCCCTGACGCACCTCTGATGCGGGAAGAGGTATGTATTCGGTGATGTTTTCCTCGGCCAGCATGGGAAGACCCGCATGAACCCGTCCCACTAAAGGAACGCCGACAGTTTCCGAAATGGGCATGAACAGGGACGACACATCGCCCTTGGACTTGAAAAGGGGAGTGACGTCACGGCAGAGCATATGATCGGCGCTCACCTCAAAAAGATCGCAGAGCTTTATCAGCATCTCCGGCGGCAGGGCGACACGACCTGTTTCATATTTGCAGATCGCGGCCTTTTGAACGCCTAAAGTCCGGCCTAATTCTTCCTGCGTCATGCCGTGGGCGCGGCGTATTTCTCTTAATCGGTTCATATGTAACACCTCGCATTAGTCTTTTCATTTTAATAATATCTCATTCGGAAATAAAAATCAAAAAGAAAATTTCTTAGAGTACCATAAATGGTATTGACAGTATCTAAAAAAGATAATAAAATCCAGATATAGAAAAACGATGCACATGAAATTGATAAAACGGAAACTAAAAATATCTGAAATAGACACAATGGAGGCTGTATGAATTACTTTGGTTTATTTTTCACTTTTATGCTCCCCGGACTGGTGCTCGGCGCAATGGCGTCGTCAGTGCTGCGCAGCGAAATGGACAGGCGGCGGAATAAGACGGCTGAAAAGAATAAGAAAACAAGCGAAGCTCCCCGAGGCAAGCTTTATATCCACAATCTCACCTCCGATCTAAACGAACATGCCGCCTGATGGCCGGTGTTGCGGGCGGCGCATGGTTGCTCTGCGGATATATTTGGGGTATAATCAGATCTGTAGAAATATACAAAGAGGTATTGCCCAATGTCAAGACAGACCCGCAGACGCAAAGGCGGACGAAGCCGCCGTGTGACCCCCCGCTTTTTTATTATCCTGTTCCTGCTGATCGCAGCTATTGTAATGGGAATCCTCGTTCTTTCAGAGGGAAAGAACAATGATAGTCCCGCTGCCGAATCTCTTGCGGAGGATAGCAAGCCGGGCATTTTTTCGGGGCTGTTTTCGAAAGACGAACCCGAAGCTACGCCAACGCCCGCTCCTACGCCCGAGCCTACGCCAACCCCGGTTCCGGGCTTTGAGCCTGCGGCTGTGAACGGCACGCGCCCCGAGGATTTCGGTCTCATATGGGAGGCCGAGGAGGACGGACAGGCGCTTAGCAACTATCAGCGCTTAGACGCCATCGACTTTTTCGAGGGTGAAAAGTATACGGATATGGAGGGCGTGATAAGCTTTCGCGGCAACAACTTTCGAGATGCGGCGGCTTACGGCACGGCGGAGGTAAAGGATCGCCTTCTTGACGGAGAAAAGGCATGGACCTTTTCTGTAGGAAGCCTTACAAAAATGTATGGCGAGGGTTCATGGACGGGCTGCGGCTGGACAGGTCAGCCGCTTATAGTTCACTGGCCGCAGCAGATCAAGCAGCATATGAATATGTATGAGAGCGCCAAGGCGGACGCTTCTCTTGTTGAAGTGATATACGCCACGCTCGACGGGCATATCTATTTTCTGAATCTTGCGAACGGAGAAAAAACGCGCGATCCAATAAGCACAGGCTATCCTTTTAAGGGAGCCGGCGCTTTGGATCCTCGCGGTTATCCTCTCATGTATGTGGGCGCGGGCGACGACAGCCCTACGGAAGGCGGCGCGCAGGCTTTTATAATAAGTCTTCTCGATGGCTCTATACTCTATAAATTAGGTTTAGAGGATGAATATGCGTGGAGAGAGTGGACGGCTTTTGATAGTTCCGCACTTGTGGACGCAGAGACGGACACGCTTATATATCCTGGCGAGAGCGGAATACTTTATATTATGAAGCTAAATACCAATTACGACGAGGCGAACGGAAGCATTTCGGTCGCGCCCAGCACGATAAAATGGCGTTATAAGACCACAAGAACCGATTCGACCGATACTGTTGACGGCAGCAAAGGCTGGTGGCTGGGTATGGAGGATTCCGCTATAATCTGGCGCGGGCACATCATATTCACGGATAACGGCGGCAATATGATATGTCTTGATCTGAACACTCTCGACGCGGTTTGGATTCAGGACACCCTTGACGACACCAACTGCACTCCTGTGTTCGAACTTGAGGGAGAAGAAAAGCATCCCTATGTTTATACCTCTACCTCTTTTCACGCGGGATGGCGCGTGAAGGAAAGCGGAATGGCCAACATCCCCATCTGGAAGGTGGACGCCAACACAGGCGAGATAGTCTGGGAAAACAAGGACTATAACTGCGGCACGATCTCCGGCGTTTCCGGCGGCGTGCAGGGAAGCATAGCCATCGGCAAAAACAAGCTTTCCGACATGATATTTGTGCCTGTGGCTATGACCGAGGGCTCAAAGGGAAAACTGGTGGCGCTTTCCAAACAGGATGGTCACGAGATATGGTGCTGCGACTTCATGGGCTATCCGTGGTCAAGTCCTGTTACTTTCTATGATAAAGCCGGCAACGGCTATATCATTCAGTGCAACAAGTCCGGCTATATCCATTTGATCGACGGAATGACCGGCACGATAATCTATGAAATGAGCCTCGGATCAAACATAGAGGCTTCTCCCGCTATATATAACGATACGATCGTCGTTGGAACACGAGGCGGCCTGATTTACGGGCTAAAGATCAAATGATAAAAGAAACACACGGCAATATCGCGGGCATAAAGCGGACCCTGCTCGATGAAATGGCGCTGATTTATGAGATGGGTCTTGAAAGCAGTCAGTTCGCTTCAATGGAACTGCTTTCATGCCTTGCTTCCTTTACCGCGCAGATAGGACGCGAGATATCTGTATATATCTCGCGCGACGGCAGGATAATGGATCTTACCATAGGCGACAGTTCAAAGGTGACGCTGCCACAAATGCGGCTCGTTCGCAATGCCGACAGACTTTGCGGCGTTCGCTGCATCCATACGCATCCGGGCGGAGACGCGCGCCTTTCATCTGTAGATATCGGAACTCTCAGGAGTATGCGTCTTGACTGCATGGCGGCGCTTGGCGTGAAGCCAGATGGAGAAATGAGCTCGCTCTACGCGGGATTTCTAGGCGATATTGAAAACGACGAGCGCAGCGTTCTTATCTATGGGCCCCTGCGGCCGTATAAGCTGCCTCACGCGGCCTTGCTTCGCGAGATAGAAGAAGCTGACGATAGATTCAAGAGCAGCACGAAGGATGTTGTCGAGGCTGAGCCAGAGCGGGCGATACTTGTGGGACTTGAGAATACCGAGGGCTACGATACCCTCTCAGAGCTTTCCGAGCTTGCCAAGACTGCCGGAGCCGAGGTGGTGGGACGAGCCCTGCAAAGGCGCAGGGATATAGATAAGGCCACTTATATAGGCAGCGGCAAGGCGGAGGAGCTTTCGCTCATGGCGAGTGCGCTGGAGGCCGATCTTTTTATATTCGATGATGAGCTTAATGCTGTGCAGGCGCGAAATCTCGAAGAGATAATGAGTACGCGCGTTATAGACAGAACCGCGCTTATACTCGACATTTTTGCAAAGCGCGCCCAGTCGCGCGAGGGCAAGCTTCAAGTGGAGCTAGCGCAGCTCAAATATGAGATGCCGCGCATTCTGGGAAAGGGACTTGCGCTTTCAAGGCAGGGCAGCGGAGCTATCGCCCGTGGACCCGGCGAAACAAAGCTTGAAAACGACAGGCGGCGCATACGCCGAAGAATATTTGAGCTCGAGCAGGAGCTTAAGGAAATAGATAAGCAGCGGGGTCTCAGGCGTGTGCAAAGAGAAAAAAGCACCATGCCGCTGGTGGCGCTCGTGGGTTATACGAACGCGGGGAAATCCACCTTGCTGAACCGCATTACGGACGCGGGAGTTTTAGCCGAGGATAAGCTTTTCGCCACCCTTGATCCGGTAGTGCGGCAGACGGCTTTAAACGACGGAACTCCGGTTTTGATCTCGGATACCGTCGGTTTTATCAACAAGCTTCCGCATGACCTGATAGACGCCTTCCGCTCAACGCTGGACGAGGTGAGAAACGCCGATCTTATTCTTCATGTTATCGACCTTTCATCTGAATATTACGACAGGCAGATAGCTGTTGTCGAGGATGTGCTTTGCAAGCTCGACGCGGGAGACACTCCTTGCCTGAGGGTATATAATAAGATCGACGCGCTTGAGGGTATGCCGGCAAAAAAACAG
Organism: uncultured Oscillospiraceae bacterium; assembly: GCA_964408655.1. Lineage (GTDB taxonomy): Bacteria > Bacillota > Clostridia > Christensenellales > CAG-138 > JAQVRG01. Next base: position 4,783 of record CAYPAH010000078.1, read on the forward strand.
GGGGACTTCTTTATCAGCGCAAAGACGGGCAAGGGCATCGAAGAGCTGCTTGCGGCGATAGAGACCGCGCTTACGGCAAAACGCAGCCGCGTAGAGCTTTTGATACCATATGATAAATACGAGGCGGCGGCGCTTATGCGCACGGAAGGCCGCATAATTTCCGAGGAGCACGAAGAAGCCGGTACGCGCGTTTGCGCTTTGATTGACGAGAGCACTATGTGGAAACTAAAAAAAATGATGGGATGCGAAAAAAATGAGTATAATTAAGTATTATTTCATCGTGATCGTGATAGTTGCGACAGCACTTACCATATGGGACAAGTGCACGAAAAACAAAAAGAAATCCGGCGGGAATACGCCGGATGAAAATGCGCGGGATAGTGTTAACGAAGACAAAAACGAGAACGATCCCTCATAAATTTTCTCTTATATAACCGGAGAGATCCTGTAACTTCATTCCGTTAGAGGCTTTTATCAATATCGTGTCGCCGGAAAGAAGCAGACCGGGCAGCGCCGCTTTAAGCGATTCCTTGTCGCTGAAATGAAGCGCGTCGCCGCCCGCAGCCTTTGCGCCCTCAAAAATTGCCTCTGAAAGCTTGCCGACGCATAGAATAAGCTCCGCTTCCTTATGCGCGGCATATTCGCCTATCTGTTTATGAAAGAGCAGTTCGTCTTTGCCAAGCTCAAACATATCGCCAAGTATCAACACGCGCCGTCCGTTTGCTTTTGCGGCGATATCAATAGAAGCGGCGACTGAGGTGGGGCTTGCGTTATATGCATCGTTCAAAACCGTATATTTTTCTGTTTTTTCGATAGCCATGCGTCCGGAAACGGGGGCATATGCGGCGATACCCTTGGCGATCTCATCGGGCGGCACGTCGAGGGCGAGTCCCACGGCCAAAGCGCAGAGCGCGCGCTGAACCATATAGCTGCCCGGCGCAGGGACATGAACGGGAAGCGTGAGCCCGTTAAAATGTGCGGTAAAGAGGCTGCCTTCAAGCCCGTTTTCGCGAATGTCGGTGGCGTAAACGTCACAGGCGGGATCAAGGCCGTAGCTTATTACATTTGGATAGCTTGATTTGAGAGTGCAAAGCAGCTCGTCGTCGCCGTTTATGATTATTGGCGCATTCGGGGAGCGATAGTCGAGCATCTCACATTTCGCTTTGAGTATTCCTTCACGCGAGCCGAGATATTCTATGTGCGCTTCGCCTATATTGGTGAAAACGCACAGCTCCGGACGAACGATCTTCGCAAGAGCCGCTATTTCTCCGAATTGATTGGTTCCCATTTCAACGACGGCGGCTTCATAGCTGTGGTCGAGGCGCAAAAGCGTGAGAGGCACGCCCGTCTGGTTGTTGAGATTGCCCTGATTTTTTAATGTGCGGTACTTTCTTGAAAGCACGTTGGCAATAAGCTCTTTGGTGGTCGTTTTGCCTACGCTGCCGGTTATGCCTACGAAGGGGATGGCGAATTTAGCGCGGTAAGCGCCCGCTATCTGCTTAAAAGCTTCGGTGCAATCGTCAACAAAAATAAGAGGAAGGTCAGTTTTTATATCCGGACGGCTGCAAAGCGAGACTGCCGCTCCGCCTGAAAATGCCTGACCGATAAACGAATGCCCGTCGAAATGGGCGCCGGAGATAGGCACAAACAACGAGCCGGGGACGATCTCGCGGCTGTCAATGAGCACATTTGTCACGGCAAAGTCATGCGATATGTTTCCTGAAAGCCTGCCGCCCGTTGCCTTCAATATCTCCCCGATAGTAAATTTTTCCATATATACGGTTATCTCCTGATTATCTTTCTAATGAAAGCTCGATTATTCTTTGGCATAGAGCTTCATAGCTCATTCCGGCGGCTTTCGCCATGCAGGGGAAATGGCTTGTGGGAGTAAGACCGGGAAGGGTGTTCGCCTCCAGACAGTATAATTGCTGCTCGGCCTCGTCAAAAATAAAGTCCATCCGCGCGTAGACGGAAAGGCAGAGAGCATCATATGCAAGCTTGGAAAGCCTGCATAGCTCATCGCTTAAAGCGTTGCTGATCTGCGCGGGGCATATCTCGGTTATAAGCCCGTTTTGATATTTATGGGCATAATCGTAAAAATCACCCTTGGGAATCACCTCGGCGGGAGGAAGTATGCTCTCTCCCAATATCCCGCAGGTGAATTCGCGTCCGGCATGATAACGTTCAACAAGAATAAGATCCTCATATCGGAACGCCTCTTTTGCTGCGGCCTCCAGCTCGCTTTGCGTAAACGCCTTGGTAACGCCTATGCTGCTGCCGTTGGAACAGGGTTTTACGATGCAGGGGAAGCTGAAATCGAGAGCTTCGTTTTTGCGAAACGCCTTTCCCTCCGGGGTGGGGACTCCCGCGCGGATGAAAAGCTCTTTGCTGATGGCTTTATCCATCGCCAGCGCGCTGCCGAAATATCCCGCGCCGGTGTAGCGTATCTCCATCATATCAAACATTGCCTGAAGCATTCCGTTTTCGCCGGGCTCGCCGTGCAGGGCTAGAAAAACTATGTCGGCGTTTTTGCAAAGCTCGATGACTCCCTTGCCGATCCCGCCAAGGCCGCTATCCTCACGGGAGGCGCGAATAAGCGAAAGATCGGGATTGCTTAGCCCCACTGGACGGGGAGGAAGCTCTCCGCTTTCATTAAAAAAAGAGGAAATATCGGCGGGAAGAGGATCGACGCCGTAAAAAAGATCGACCAATATGGCTTGATGTCCGCTGCGGCGCAGAGCGTTGCAGACCTGAGTGCCGGTGGAAAGGGAAACGTCACGTTCGGGGCTGAGACCGCCTGCCAAAACGACGATTTTCATAGATCAGGACCTACTACTTTCACAAGAATAAAATGAATTATACCATACTTTATGCGAGTGGGAAACGAAAAATAGCAAAACCGGCGCGGATAAAGCGCCTTTTCAGGCGGCGCAGGCTGTGATAAGATACGAATAGGCTTAATGGAGGAAATAAGAATGACAAAGATAATCGCCATTGAGGGCATAGACGGAAGTGGAAAGACTATGCAGTTCAGAAAGCTGCTGCAATTTCTCAAAGATCGCGGAAACACTGTCGTTACCAAGGAATATCCGGTGTATGACGGAAGCTTTTTCGGCGAAGAGGTAGGGCGCTACCTTTCGGGAAGCGGCGGCGTTCGCGCGGACAGCGTTGACGGAAAAAGCATGGCGCTTTGGTATGCTCTCGACCGTTGGGAGGATATGCGTTCTTATATTGACGGAGAAGCCGATTATATGCTTATCAACCGCTATGTGCTTTCCAACGCCGTTTATCAAAGCGTCAGAGATATAGATCTTGGCAAGCCGGACATCGCGGACTGGGTATTCGAGCTGGAATATGAGCATTTTCATCTTCCCAAAGCCGATATTTTCCTTTTTTATGATGTGGCGCCGCGGCAGGCGGAGCATAATGTGAGCAAAAAGGGCTTTCGCGGCTATGTGGGCGAAGGCAAGGACGTTTATGAGGAGTCGCACGGCATACAGCGGCGCGCAAGAGAAAAATATCTTGAGATAGCGGACAGGCGCGACGACATTATGGTGCTGCCCTGTATGCGGGGAGAGCTTTTCCTCAGCGTTGACGAGATCGCGGCTCAGACGGTGAAGGCTTTGAACGAGCGGGGAATACTATGAGCGATTTATTCGAAGAGAATGCAAAAAAACGCTCTCCGCTGGCGGATCGTATGCGCCCGAGAACACTTGACGAATTTATAGGACAGGCGCATATCGTGGGGAAGGGCAAGCTTTTGCGCAGGGCGATAGAAACCGACAGCCTGCAATCGAGCATATTCTTCGGACCTCCGGGCTGTGGCAAGACTACGCTTGCCAATGTCGTTGCCAACACTACCGGCGCGCGTTTTATCAAGCTCAACGCCGTTACCGCGGGAGTGAAGGATGTTCGCGAGATGATAGCCGAGGCGGAAAACGAGCAGCGCCTTTACGGAAGAGACACATATCTATTGCTGGATGAATGCCACCGCTGGTCAAAGGCGCAGACTGACAGCATACTTCCCGCGCTTGAAAAGGGCGTGATAAAGTTTATAGGCTCAACCACTGAAAATCCGATGGTCAGCATGACGGGCGCGATAGTCTCCCGCTGCCGGGTGTTTCAGTTTTTTCCCTTGGGCGAGGATGAGGTAAAAAAAGCCATGCTTGCCGCCATAGCCGACGAAGAGCGCGGAATGGGCGCCTATCATGCCGTTTTTGACGAGGCCGCTTTAGACCATATAGCGCATGTGGCAAACGGGGACGTTCGCTGTGCGCTTAACGCCGTAGAACTGGCGGTGCTTACGACAAAGCCGGTCAAGGGACTTATTCGTATCACCGAGGAGATAGCTGCGGAATCGGTTCAGCAAAAAAGCCTGCTTTGCGACGAGCAGCAGTTTTACGACATGCTTTCGGCATTTTGCAAAAGCCTTCGCGGCGGAGATTCGGACGCGGCTCTCGCGTGGTTTGCAAGGCTCGTTTACGCGGGCATAGACCCGCGCATCATAGTCCGGCGCATAATCGCCCATGCTTCGGAGGATATAGGTCTTGCCAACCCTCAGGCGATGCAGCAGGCTGTGGCGGCGGGACAGGCGCTTGAAATGATAGGTATGCCCGAGGCGAGGCTTTCGATAACTCAGGCCATAATCTACCTCTGCGAAAGCCCAAAGTCCAACGCGGTTGTGATAGCGGTGGACGCCGCCTTTGAGGATGCGCGGACGAGCTATGATAAGCCGGTGCCGGTGCATTTAAGGGACACCAGCTATAAGGGGGCTAAGCAGCTTGGCAACGGAAAGGGCTATAAATATCCGCATGATTATCCGGGACATGTGGTCAAGCAGGAGTATATGCCGCCAGATGTTAAGGGACATGTTTATTATATGCCGGGCGAGTTCGGGCAGGAGGGCAAAATACGCCAAAACCACATAGCTTCGGGCAAGATCAAGCAGTAGATCATATAGCTGTGTAGCATAATGACATACTTTGAGTTAGTGTAAAATAGTTCTGGGTAATTGAGTAAGAACCTGGAGCCCGGGGGAATC
>CAYPAH010000079.1:0-9622 GCA_964408655.1 uncultured Oscillospiraceae bacterium
ACACTATCATCGGCAATTACGAGGCGCATTCGAGCGTTCTCATCTCGACTCACCTTATTGCGGATGTGGAAAACGTGCTTGACGAATTTATGTTCCTCAAGGACGGAAGCATCGTAATGCAGGACACCACGGATCATATCCGCGAAGAAAAGGGCGAGTCTCTCGACGCGCTGTTCAGGGAGGTATTCAAATGCTGAAGAAACTGATTAAATATGATTTTCGCGATCAGGGCAAGCTGCTCTGGCCGCTGCATCTGGCGCTGCTGCTGGGCAGTCTCATTGCGGGCTTCTGCCTGATGTATAATCTGAATTCTCTCAGAAACATTGCGGAAAACGCTCCTATGAGCGCGCTGAGGGTCATCTCGATGGTCGTGATAACGCTTGTAATGTCGGCCATCATAGCTTCGTCCATTGTGACGATCATCCTCGTTGGCCGCCAGTATTACCGCAACTGCTTCTGCGATGAGGGATATCTGACCTTCACTCTGCCCGTCTCACCCTCGCAGGTGTTGCTTTCAAAGCTTATCACGGGCTCCGCGTGGTCGATAATAAACCTTGTGGCGGCTATCACACGGGCGGAGTAGTCTATCTGCCCGAAATAACGGTATACAACGATCCCGATATCCGCCGCGCCAAGATCTGGCTGACGGGCAGGGGACTTTATCAAAACGATCTGCTTATCACAAAAGAGCTGACTTCCGGCGAAGATCACCGCGCCTTGCTTGAGCTTGCGGGCGAAAACGAGGTGGAGGGAGTGTATGATATCTATTTGCGCGGCGCTCAGCGCGCTGGCGGCGGAGCTATGTATCTGCACTTTGACCTGCCCGAAAGCCGCGCGGGAGAAAGCTTTATCCTCGCGCGCAGAAAGGCCGGAGGGGGCATAGAGTATTTCTATTCAACAGCGGACGCCAAGGGAGATCTTCACTTTGGCGCGATATACGAGCTTTCGGTCTTCATGCTCTTTAAAGGAAAGAATTCACGGCTTTCTACCATTGGCGTAGCGGAGGCTCCCGCCACGGGAGACGGCGCTATAACGGCCATGTGCTTTTTGCTCTCGGCCGCGGGACTTGCGGCGGGCGCGTTTTGCCTTAGAAAAAAACGCAGGGCATGATTTGAGCTTGCTTGAGGCGCAAAAAAGAGACCGTTCATTTTGAACGGTCTCTTTAATCTAATGGTCTTAGCTAACAGCCTATATCCCGCTCAAGACTACGGGCGTGCCTACGGTCTTCGCAATGCTGTATACCTTGGCGGCGTCCTCAATGTATTCGGCGCGGATATATGCCTGCGCCATGTCGCGGCCAACGGCGAGCACGCCGTGGTTGGCAAGCAGACAGCCGCCCTTGCCCTTTAAAAGAGGCACGGCATATTCGCCCACCTCGGGCGTGCCGGGGCTTGCAAAGGGGGCGCATTCCACGGCGCCGCCCAAAAACGCGAACATTTCGGCAAGCGTTGCGGGAAGGGTCTGATGGTTCACGGCATAGGCCGTTGCAAAGGGAGAATGCGTGTGGACCACCGCGCCAAGCTCCGCATATGCGGCGTAGGCCGCGGCGTGCAGCCGCCATTCTGTCGAGGGCTTGTGCTTTCCTTCAAGTATCTCGCCGGATAAGCGTATCACCATAACGTCGTCGGGGAGCATGGTTTCATAGCGAAGGCCGGAGGGGGTTATATACATTTTATCCTCTTCGCGGATATAAACGCTTAAATTTCCGCTTGTTCCCGCAAAAAGCTTCTGGGCGAAGGCCTGCTTTGAATATGCCGTTACCTGTTTTTTTATTTCTTCTGATCGCATCATTTTTGTTTATACCACCAATTCATATTCGCCCGTATTGCCTGCGGAAATGTAGCGGGCAAGGTCATAGGGACAATATATCCCGCTGTCGGTGACTACTCCGCTCACCAGCGCGGGGGGAGTTATGTCAAAGGCGGGATAATAGCCCTTAACGCCGTCTCTCGCGGTTTTAACGCCCATGGCCTGCAAAACAAAATCCGGGTCGCGCAGCTCGATCTTCACGGTGTCGATGCCGGGGTGAACGGAATCCGGCGCGCCGGTGACATAATACGGAATACCCATATATTTAGCCGCAATGGCTATTTGAAAGGTGCCGACCTTGTTCACCACATGTCCGTCCATGCAGATAACGTCCGCCGCGGAGGTGAAAACGTCCACATGCTCGCGCTCCATAACATAAGCGGGCATATTGTCGGTTATCACGGTAACGTCAAAGCCCATCTCATAGCAGACCGTGGCCGTGAGGCGCGCGCCTTGAAAATAAGGCCGCGTTTCGGGACAAAAGATCCTGAGCTTTTTGTTTCGCTCTTTGGCTACCTTGAGCATTTGGCCTACGATCGTCTCGCCAAAGCACTGCGTCATCACCGTGCCGTTGTCGGGAAACATATCTACGAGATAAGAGGCCATTTTGCCTATCTTATTGTAGCGGGCGTTGTTTGATCTTATCGCGTTCGCCTTTATCGCCTCAGCCACATCTTCGCCGGAAGCAAGAGCCGCCTCTGCGGCTAGCAGGGCGGAATCGCATACCTGCCGCATACGCTTGGCCGTGGTGGGGCGCGCGTTTGAAATAACATTTGCGGCCTCGCCAAGATAAGCGCGGCGCGCTTCCATACCCTTGCCGCGGCATTCGTATGCCGCAAGCGCCATGCCCATAGCCGCCGCCGTGTAAGGCCCCGCGCTCTGCGTCACCATGTCGGTTATGGCCTTGGCAACTTCCTTGTGATCGCCGCACTCAACAAATTCCACCTTGCGGGGATAGCAGCGCCTGTCGAGTATGCGAACCTTTCCATCCTCATACCATGCTACATTTTCATATTGCAGCATGAACGCAAGGTCTTTATCCGCTCGTTCCATCTTTATTCCTCCTGAAAAAGAGAGTTTGTTTATTTATACAGCCGCTTTAGCGCCGCGGCCACGTCGTGATATACGCGCTCTTTGTCAATGGTCTTGAATTCGCCGTTCTCATAAAGTATTTTGCCGTCCACCATCGTCATTTTAACGTCGCTGCCTTGCGCGCTGTAAAGAAGCGTGGGCAGGGGGGCGAATGAGGGACGCATATGCGGCGCATCCATGGAAACGGCAATGATATCGGCCTTTTTGCCAGTTTCAAGCGAGCCGGTGTCGGCTCTTCCCTGCAATCTGGCTCCGTTTCGGGTGGCCATGTTGAAAACCTGTTCGGGTGAAAGCGCCGTGGGATCCTGCAACTGCCCGTTGTGGATAAGGGCGGCAAGGTGCATTTCTTCAAAGAGGTTGAGATTATCGTTGCTGGCTGTGCCGTCGGTGCCAAGAGCCACGTTTATTCCTCTGGCAAGCATATGGGGAATTTTTGCGTAGCCGCTGCCAAGCTTCATATTGCTTGAGGGGTTGTGGATCACGCTTACGCCGTTTGAGAGCATAAGCTCGAGATCCTCTTCTTCAACGGCCACGCAGTGCGCCGCCGCCGTGGGAGAGCGAAACACGCCCAGATCATAAAACCACCTTGCCGGAGTCTTGCCGTATTTTTCCTTGCACTCATCGTGCTCTTTATAGGTCTCTGAAAGGTGCAGGTGCATCCGCGCCTTGCGCTCTAGGCAAAGCTCCGCATATTCGCGCACTATGGCCTCGTGGTTGGTATATTCGGCGTGCAGGGAGAAATCCACCCTTATCCGCCCGTTCTGCGCCATATGATAAGCGTCAAAAAGCTCAAGAGTTCCTTTGACGCGCCAACTGTCCTTTGCGTGCTCGTTCGGGTCAAAGCTCAGCACGGGGCGGCAGAGGTTCACTTTCATCCCGCTGCTTTCGCAAAGCTTAACGGCGGTGAGGGGCTTGTCATACATATCGGAATATGAGGTGGTGCCGCTGGCGAGCATTTCAAGCTGCGCCAAGGCGTTGCCCGCGTATATATCCTCTTCGCTCAAACGATCCTCAACGGGGAAAATGGCCTCGTGCAGCCAGCGGTCGAGCGGAAGTCCGCAGCCAAGGCCGCGAAGCAGCGTCATAGCCGCGTGGTTGTGTCCGTTTATAAGGCCGGGGCAAAGAAGGCTTCCCCCCATATCCTTTTCAAGAGAATAGCCTTCGGGCTTTTCTTTTCCTATATAGGTTATCGTGTCGCCTTCGATGCCGAGATATCCGTTTTCAATGTGCTCAAAGCCGTTTTCGCCCCTGCCCGCAAGAACGGAGCAGTTTTTCAAAAGCAGTTTTTCTTTCATTTAAGCTTGCCTCCCTTATCAAAGATCGATCCTGCCGATGATTTTTTCAACATAATCGCTGAAATCTCCCGCGATCATGGCGGCGTTCGCGTCCACCTCTTCGTCGCTTATGGGTTCGTCAAGAACGCCGGCCGCCATGTTGACCATCACGGAAAGGCCGAGCAGCGGCATTGAGCAATGGGCGGCCGTGAGCGCTTCGGGCACGGTGGACATTCCTGCGGCGTCTCCGCCGAGGATCCGCGCGGCGCGTATTTCGGCGGGAGTTTCGAACTGGGGGCCGGTGAAGAAGAAATACACTCCCTCGTGAACGCGAAGGCCGCTGCCCTCCGCGCATTCAAGGGCGAGCTTTCTAAGCCCGGGGGTATACATCCGTGAAATATCAAAAAAGCGCGAGCCGAATTCGTCTATGTTCGGGCCGCGAAGGGGGCTTGGCCCCGTCAGCTTGATATGATCCTTTATTATCATCACGTCTCCGGGACGGTAGCTTGTGTTTATCGCTCCGGCGGCGTTTGTCAGAATGGTCGCTTTTGCGCCGAGGCATTTGAAAACGCGCACGGGAATGACGAGCTGCTCAAAATCGTAGCCCTCGTATGTGTGGAAGCGGCCGGACATACATGCCACCTTTTTGCCCGCCACCGTGCCGAGTATCATCTTGCCCGCGTGGGATGATACCGTTGAAAGCAAAAAGTTCGGGATGTCTTTATAATCTATAACGACGGGATCTTCTATGCGCTTTGCGAAGGGGCCGAGGCACGAGCCGAGAACGACGGCTATATCCGGAGCAAAGCCGGCGCGGCCGATTATATAGTCCGCGCTCTTTTTAAAGTATTCAAGGCTGTATTCCATTGCGATCCTCCTGAACTTTTATTTGGTTTTCTGTTTGATTTTACGTTTTTTGAATTTGACACTTAATCATATTTTAGCATGACATATTTTGCATGTCAACAGCCGCTAACATCTTGATTTTTTCTGCGATAAAAGACAAAATAGCTCTGGACTATTGTGAAGGATTGTGTTATTGTTACTGTGTAAATTGTGGGATTTAGTTTGATTAAACAATTATAAACGGTCAAAAAACAACATTATTTCTTTGTCTTCAACGTGGGAGGTATTTATGCTGGCGATAGACCGGTATCATGCCATAAAGGAGATATTAGGCAAGCAGGAGAGCGCCTCCGTTGCCGAGCTTGCCTGCGCCTTCGGCGTCAGCGACGAAACGATAAGGCGCGATCTTGATAAGCTGAGCCAAACAGAAAAATCTATAGTGCGCGTTCACGGCGGCGCATATATGGTGAAGACCTTCGATAAAGAAGCCCCCTTCGCGGTGCGGCAATCCCTGTTGATAGAACAGAAGGAGCGCATTGCGTCGCGGGCTTTTTCCATGATAGAGGATGGAGACATGCTCATGCTTGATTCAAGCACCACGACGCTGCATCTCGCGCATATGCTAAAAGCGGCCGCCGATAAAAAGCTGATGGTGATAACCAACGCGATGGGCGTGGTTCAAGAGCTTTCCGACTGCGCGCATATAAAGCTTTTGTGCATTGGCGGGGTGCTAAGGCAGATGTCGCATTCCTTCGTGGGCTATACGGCCACGGCGGTGCTGCATGAATACAGGGCGGACAAAGCTTTTGTCAGCTGCTCGGGCATACATGAAAGATTCGGCATAACCGATAACAGCGAGGAAGAGGCGCAGGTGCGCCGGGCGATGCTGCAAAACAGCGAGCGCCGCTGCCTTTTGATAGATTCCGAAAAATTCGGACGCTTTAGATCGAACCGCATCGTTGAGTTTGACGAGGTGGACGAGATAATAACCGACGCAGTGCTCAGCCGGGGCTGGCGCGGACTTTTCAGCAAGGCCGGAATAAAGCTCAGCGTATGCCCTCTTGCAGAGGATAAAGAGCGGAGGGCGCTGTGAAAACACGCTTTGCGCTTTCAGACCCGCTGCTTTATGCTGATATGCGCGAGGCGCTGCGCCTTGGCGCGGAGCTGCTCTACGATCATGAGGACGGGCTTTTGCTAAGGCGAAAGGGCAAGCTTTTTGAGGCGGGAGATACACCCGCGGGGCTTCCTGTTTTTCTTGAAAGCGGCATGGCTCTCGTTCGAAGCGGCGAGCTTGCCGAAAGCCTGATGCGCGAGGGACGCTTTACCGAATGCATGGAGGTCTTGCAGCTTGTTTATACGGGCGATTCCATAAAAACGCCCGAATGCAAAGCCAGGATCCGTTGCCTCGAAATGGGCGATATGGACTTCGTGTTGAAAAACTACCACCACCCCAACTCGCGTCCCGAATACATAGGGGAGCGCATAAAAGAGCTTATGCTTGGGGCTTTTATAAACGGAGCTTTGGTGGGCTGCGCGGGCGTACATGCCGAGGGCGCCATGGGGATGCTTGAGATAATTCCGGAATGCCGCCGCATGGGCATAGGCCGAGCCTTGCAGGCGGAGCTGATAAAAACGATACTCAAAGAGGGCGGCACGCCCTATTGCCACGTTGAGCCGGGCAATGAAATATCGCTCAGCCTTCAGCGTTCACTTGGCTTAAAGGAATGCAAAGAACGCCTTTACTGGCTTTATAAGCTGGTTTGAAAAATGCTTTTAAGCTCCGCGAGAGCGGACTTAAAATAGAACAACAATTAGAAGGAGAGAAAAAACAATGAGGAAAGGCTGAGACTTATGAGCACCGCCTCAAAGGGCTGGCAGAGCGTGTCGAGCACGCCGCCAAGGGCGCGTTTCCAGTCCCGCTTATTCAAATCGTCATTGCCAAGCTTCAATTCGCTTGCGATCTTACCGTCCCGCATGAATATCACGCGCTCGCTCTGCGCGGAGATCTTTGCATCGTGAGTGACCAGCATTATCGCGGTGCCATCCGTGTTGATGCTTGAAAAAAGCGACATTATCTCCTGAGCCGATCTTGAGTTGAGCGCGCCGGTAGGCTCGTCGCAAAATAGTATTTCGGGCTCGCCCATAAGCGCGCGGCAAACGCCCGCGCGTTGAAGCTGTCCGCCCGACACCTTGGATATATCCCTTTCGGCAAGCTCCGCTATCCCGGCCTTTTCCATAAGCGCAAGCGCGCGCCTTTTTATCGCGGCAGGATCTTTTCTATCGTTTCTCAGGGAGCTTAGCATGATGTTGTCGAGCACGCTCAGATTTTTTAAAAGGCTCGAGCAGCGAGGAAAAGACCGAGCTTATCGTAACGCCTATGCATATCTGCGTCAGGCTCGCGCCGCCGCCAAGCATACAGAATAATATGAATATCAAGCCTGTCGCGGAAAGGCTGTCGCCGAGTATCATCATCAAGCGCCTGTCATAACGGTCGGCCAGTATTCCCGCGAGAGGGGAGAGCAAAAGAGAAGGGAGAAAGCCGAGAAGCATAACGAGCGTCATTGCCGAAGCGCTTCCCGTAAGCTGAAAAACATATACGCCAAGCCCGAAGGAGCTTATGCCGCTGCCTATGGCGGAAACGAGCTCGCCCGACCAGAGAAGAAGAAATTTTCCGAAAAGCTTGTTTTTAGTCATTTTTTGCCTCGTCATCATCAAATAGTTTCAACACATAGGCGAAGCTGCCCTCGCCCGCGCCCAGCAGACGCTCGATATTGGCGATAAAGGCGGGTATTTTGGCCGCCTGTTCCTCTTTTGTTAAGGGAACTATCGCCTCGTCAAACGCTATCTGAACATATACGATTATCATTTCAACGCACTCATAAGGGTAGGCGGTGTTGAAAAGCCCCTGAGAAACGCCCTCGCGCACTACCTCCGCAAGAATGGGGGTGACGCCCGTGATAAGCGTTTTCAGCGATTTTTCATGCATAAGCGCGTTTTGCGGCTTGTGCATCTGCTTTAAGAGCTCTTCGCCGCCGTTGCCGCTCATATCAAGCGCCGTCACAGTGCGGAATATCTTTTCGTGAACGCTTAAACGCTCGTCGCCCGCTACGGCTCTGGCAGCGGAGAGCATTTGCTCGCCGCAGCGCTCGATAAGCGCGTCAAGCACTTCCTCCTTTGATTTGAAGTGGTAATAAAACGTGCCCTTGGCAATGCCGATCTTTTCCAGAATATCGTTTACGCTGGTGTCGTCAAAACCCTTTTGCGCAAAAAGCGCGCTTGCCGTTTCAAGTATCTCGTTCCTGCGATCCTCCGCGGATTTCACTGTGCGCATAACTGGACCTCCTTTTATAGACCGACCGTCGGTCTATAATGTTATAGCATAGTCTCCCTGCCGATGTCAACAGACGCCTGCTCTTGCTTTTGATGATGGCAGCCATAAGCATTAACTATCGGCCATAGATAATGTGTATTGAAGCTACTGCTTGCACAATATGTCGAACTATGTTAAGATTTTTAATATATAGTCAAACTCAAGGGCTGGAGCTTGTGACACAGCAATGGAAAAGGCGTCCGAGAGCATATTCACAAAGTTCATATACAGACTTTATTATGGGCGTTCTGCGCGCACTGCTTTTAAAAGACGTGAAAAACAAATAAACTCGATAGATAAAAGGCTTGCTTTTGCGATATGCGGCTTTATTTTCTGCGCCGCTGCGGCAGGCGCAGCAGCGTCCGCGTTTTTTAAGTCCATTGCCGATAAGCGCTGGCTTTTTCTTATTATCGCAGCGCTTTCAATGCTTGCCATGCTCTTTTACGCGCTTTCGATCAGCAGCGGGAGAAAAATGCCGATAGGGCTGCATTACCTGTATTTCACCGCCCTGTTTGCGGCTGTGCTGACCGGCGGAATACTAAACGAATATTCTATAAAGACCTTATATTGCATGATGATGGTGCTCCTTCCCATGTTTATTATGGATAAGCCGGGGCGCATCAATTTATATTTTCTCATGGTGGCGGCCGCGTTCATATCGGTGAACATGATATTTGAATTTGAGGGCACGGAAAGCGCGGTGCTTACCTGCGCCGCAGCCTTTGCCGCAAGCTGCTTTGTTTCGCGCTATGCCGTGCGCTCCCGCCTCAGCGAGATGGCTCGAAAGGCGCATATCGAAAGGGAACGCGACACGGACGGGCTTACGCGGCTCTTTACCCGCGCGGCGGCGGTAAGGGACATTTCCGCCTTTCTTCGCAGCGGTACGGACAGGCAGGGCGAATGCGCGCTGTTTTTGATCGACATAGATAATTTCAAAAACGTCAACGATACTCTCGGGCATGGCTGCGGGGACAAGCTGCTTGTGGATATATCAAACACGATACGCGGCTTGCTCAGGCGCAGCGACTATGTGTCGCGTTTGGGCGGCGACGAGTTCATCATCTTTCTTGCGGAGCTTCCCAGCCGCGAATGGGTCAACGCAAAGGCCGCGGCCATCAACGCCGCGCTTTGCAAGACTGTGACCTCCGGCAAAAACCGCGTTATGGTCTCGGCCAGCATCGGCATAGCCTTTGCCGACGGCAGCGAGAGCAGCTATGAAACGCTTTACAGA
>CAYPAH010000080.1:0-9470 GCA_964408655.1 uncultured Oscillospiraceae bacterium
TCGATATTGTCTGTCGGGTCGAATGCCTTGCCCGAAAAGCACTTTCCGAGCGATTTCATGGTGTCGACTATCAAACTTATGGGATAGGAAATGACCATGTTGCTGAGCGTGCCGCCAAGAACGATAAAGATCGAGCCCGGATCGAAGAAGCTCTTCAGCGGTCCTTGCGTCAATATTCCTACAATAACGCAGACAAAGCCCGCGACCATTCCTATAAGCGTACTAATGTTCAAAGCAGTCTACCTCGTTTGCAAAGTCTATTACTCTATTTCTCGATATACAGATTGCCCGCAAAGGTATCGCGTCTGAATTCCCTTATCCGCGCCAATACCTCATCCTTGTTTTCTTTTACCACCATACGCTTCCCTGTCGTTAGAAAAAGAACCGTGTCGGGCGTGATCCGCATTGTTTCGATGAGGTCTTCGTTCACATAGACCTCCTCGCCGTTCATGTTCGTTACGAGTATCATGCCGCCCTCCTTTCACTGCGTGACGGCAGGGCGCTTACGCGCCCTTCCGTCCGCCTGTCTGCCTGATTAACGCTTGAGATTGACGAGCTCCTCGAGCATGGTGTCGGTCGTGGTGATTATTCGGGAGTTCGCCTGGAAGCCTCTCTGAGTGATTATCATATTGACCATTTCCTCGGAGAGATCGACGTTGGACATTTCGAGGTTGGAAGGTGAAAGTGCTCCCGACGTGCCGTCGCCGGGCGTTCCGTAGGTAGCCTCGCCGGAGTTTGACGAAATGGTGAAGAGGTTGCTTCCCACTTTTTCAAGGCCGGTGGGGTTGTTGAAGGTGGCTATGGCCACATAGCCAAGCACCACCTTATCGCCGGCGCTGAGATTCACGGCCTTGCCGTCGATCTCAACCTGCATGTCGCTCTTGAGCTGGCCGAGTACCGCGCCGTTCGAATCGACGGCAATATTGGTGTAATTGTCGAAGTTGATCGTCAGCTCGTTGAGATTTGCCTCTGTAACGCTAACCGGGGGCGTATATTGCGGAACGAATTCCGTGTTGACGCCGATCGTGAAGGTCCCTGCGCTAAGAGCGTTTGAGAGCTGCTGCTGGTTGCTTATCTTGCCATCCTCTACGGAAAGAAGCACGCTGCCATACTGGGCGGTGTTGAATTTGATATCGCCGGATAAGCCTCCGTCCGCCTTGGCGGTGAAGCTCATGCCGATGGTTTCAACAGGGGAGCCGTTGCGCAGCAGGTTCCATTCGCCCTGCTCTTCGAGTGTGAGAACGGGCTTTTGAGCAAGCTTGTTGAATATCGTGTCCGCGATCTTGTCGGCCTCATAGGTCGTGCTCGTGGTGTTGTTGATGGTGAGCGTGCCGAGATTCGCGCCCGTATTCGTGGCTGTAAAGGTATAGTTTACAGAAGCGCCCGGAGCCACGTCGCTTGAGGACGCGGTGCCGACGACGATATCGCCGAACATCATTTGTATATCCTTGCCTGTGCCCGCCGCGTTATCGACCGTCTTAAAGGTCAGCTCGTTCGAGCCGCCCTTTGCGTTGGTAGCGGGAAGGAGCGCCTGAGCGATGATCTCGTTTCGCGCAAGGTCAACATCCAATGTGCCGGTTACGCCGGAGCTTGCAAGCGGGGTGTAATTGCCCGTTGTGCCTGCGCCGTAATGCACCGCCCACGCGCCGTCGGGCGAGGGCTGATAGGCGATCTTATACTCGGCTCCGGAAACGCCACTCAGATCCGCCGTGATAGAGCCCGTGTGCGCCGCGTCGCGAATGCCTCCCGACTGATTGATAAGATTATTTGTCGCAACATTACCCTGCGTGAGCGATTCAGCCGCCGTCACCCTCGGGGGAACGGTGAGCACATAAAAGCCTTCAGAGGTGACAAGATTGCCGCTCAGATCGGTGTAGAAATTACCCGCGCGGGTATACTGTATGCCCGTAGGGGACATGACGGCGAAATAACCGTCTCCGGAAATGGCTACGTCCATGCCGTTGCCGGTATACTGCGCCGAACCCGGCGTATGCACGGCCGTGATCGAATCTACCGCCGCGCCAAGGCCGATCTGTCTGGCGTTCACGCCGCCCGTGCCGGTGTCGCCCGCGCCGCTTGACGCGGCCGCCGCGCTTATCGTTTCGTTGTAAAGATCCTTAAAGGTAACCGTGTTCTTTTTGAAGCCGACGGTATTCACGTTGGCTATGTTATTGCCGATAACGTCCATCTTCGTTTGATGGCTCCTAAGTCCGGTAACACCGGAGAACAATGCACGCATCATAGTGCCTTACCTCCTATTTCTGTGCCTTTTTCGCACATCACACAGACGCTGTGGGAGCTACCGCGTCATCGCTGCTCTCCTCAGGCGTCGCTATTATGTTTGCCGTAGCCGCCACGAATTCCGGAGAATTAACGGTAGCCTGCGTCTGCGCGGCCACAGTGCCCTGCTCTGTGGAAACGCCCGTTTCGGCTGAAGCCTGCGATACTTGATTCAGATTTTCCTCTCCTTCGCCCTGCTTCGCCTGATTATTGCTTTTTTCGCTCTCGCCGGCCTCGTCGGCTTTTATCGAAAGCTCGTCCAGCGCGCCGCTTTGCGCCTGCTGCATCATGTCGTAAAGATCTTCTTTCATCTCCGCTTCGCTCGCGTTGATAAGCTGATCCACAAGATCGTTTATGGCGCTGGTCATTCCGGCTGCGTTGGCGCTGCCTGAGGCGGCTGTCGCCGCGGCGCTGTAATTATCCGCCGCAACTGGTTCCACGTCTATCTCGCTCATGTTGAGCTGATCCGTTCTTACCCACATCTGGGGCCCGATGTTTATAACAGAGGAAACTCCTCCGCAATCAGGGCCTATTCACAAGCCGCCCGTTCCGCCGTAGCCGTTGGGAAAACTCGTTGGCTCGATATATGCGGTAACGTCGTAATCGTAATATTGGGTAGTGCCATCAACGCTCACAGGGGCGCTCCAGGGATAATCGACGAGCGTCGCGTTGTTCGAAGCGGTCTGATAGGCAGCGGCCGCCGCGTTGCTCACCTGCTTGGAATTCGCCTGCTGTACCTGAGCCATTATTTCTTCCAACAGGGACTCAAGCTCGGCTCCGCTGCTTCCGGCCACCTGCGCGAGGGTGTTCGCGGAAACGTTATAATCCCCGCTCGTTTTTCCCTCCTCGGCCATTTGCAGGGCAAGCATACGCATGAAGCTGTCGCTGCTTGAGCCTTCCGCCGCGCGCGATAAGCTGTTTGCGTCAAGACCAAGCCTTGCGCCTATATCTTGAATCGTGTTGCTCATACTCTTGCCTCCGTAATCTTTCGTTCAAAAAACATCTTGAGAAACAGGGGCTTAAACATCCAGCAGCGTTGAAGCCTGCTCATAGGCGTCCGTCGCCGCGTCCGTAGAGGCCGCCGCGTTCGCGCCCTGAAGCTGCGTGAGTATTTGTCCCAGAAGGGTTTCAAGAGTAGTCTTGCTGCTGTCGGTGACCTGAGTAACAGCGCTGAGCGGCACCATGTAATCCGATCCGTCGTTATAATCGTACACGTTCAGATATTGCTGTCCGCCCACGGTGCTTACGCCGTATACCCGTCCGTAAACATCCTTGTTTGAAAGAATGCCCTCGGAATCGGCTATCTTGTCGGCCACTACATCGTGGCCTATCATGCCGTTTGTGGTCTGAGCCTGCAGCTCGGTAGTCATGTTTTGCATTTGCTCGAGCGTGGAAAAGTTTGCCATCTGCGAAATGAACTCAGTGTCGCTGGTGGGCTGCAAAGGATCCTGATTTGACATCTGCGTGACCAGAAGCTCAAGAAACGCATCCTTGCCAAGCTCGGTCGATACCTCGCGCGGTTTCGATGTATCAAGCACGCGGGTAGAACCTACGTCTGTGATCGTATTAGACATATTCTAAACCTCCGTTGATCTTGTAGCAAGCCGCCCTTTTATGGCGGCGCTCCGGCCTCAGGCGCTGTAGATCACTCCGCCTGCGCCGGTCTCATCTTCCGTGGGGATCATTCGCGCATAGGCCGCCTCGTAGCCGCCCTCGTCAAAAGTCTCCACAGGATATCTGTGCCCGCCGCCGTTCTGGCTCTGCTCTCCGCTCCATCTGCCGGAGCCGTGCTGATCCATGAACTGGTTGTTCGCCGTTTGCTGCTCGTGATAGACGTCCATCTCCACCACGTTGATGCCGCGCGCGCGAAGCGTTTCGGTGAGCTGCGCAAGCTCTGAATTTATCATGCCGCGCATTGCCGGATCGTTTGTGCGTATCTGGGCGCGCAGACCTTCCTCCGTCATTGTAAGACGGATCTGCATCCCGCCGAACACATCCGGCTTGAATTTGATGTAAAGCTCGCTTTTTTCTTCGGAAACGGCGCTTTCCACCTGTGAAAGCACGCTGTCGAAAACCACCTGCCGCGCCTGCTGGGCGTCGCTTGGCAGATTGACCACGGCGTCCGGCTCCGCGCCCGCCGCATTCACCGCCGTGTTTGCCGCCGTGTTATGCTGCGTGTTTGAAGCGTTTTCCGTTTTTCCGTTCTTTTGAATATTATCTATGTTATAAACCCGCGATCCGCCGCTGTCCTGCGCGGCGCCGTCCTCCGTCTCCGGATTCATTTCCGAAGCCGTATTTCCTTTTAGCACGGGTTCGTTGCGTTCAGCCTCATTGCTCGCAACCGCAGTTTCGATCTCGTTGAGAGTCTTGTCAATGAAATCGATCTGCTCCTTTGTGATCTGCACGGTTTCCGCTTTCCCTGCATTTGCCGTGTTCTCCGGCGCCGCTTCTTCCGTAAGCTGCGCTACGGTTTGTGATTGTACGCTTGCTTGCGTGGTTGTTTCTTCCGTTTGCGCCGATACGTTCTGTATCGCCGCCTTCTGCGCGTCCTGCGCCTGCGCCGCCTGCGCGGCAGCTTCCGCATCGTCTGTGGGTTCTTCGTTTTCCGTCTTGTTGTCTTCGTTCTTTACCGGCTCGTCCTTGCCGCTCTTTTCAGTTTCGGCCGCATCCTCCGGCCTTTCGTTTCCGGTGGCGGGATCGGCTTTTTCCTCCTTGCGCAGCGTTTCTTTTGAGTTGTGTATCTCGCGCTGTTCAAGTGGCTGCGCTTCCGATCTGGCTGCGCTCACTCCGCCAATGCTTCCATTGGCGCGGGAGATGGCCTGCTGTATGCTTTCCATAAACGAGGCCGCCTGTGAAGACGCTTCCGCCGCCTTTGCCGTAGTCGTTACGGCTTTGATGTCCTGATTTGTTGAGATCGCTTTTATCATCCGTTTGCCTCCTTTCCTGAAAAATGATCTATGCAAAAGCGGCTTTGCCGCACTTTGCTCAGTTTGTATACTGCACGACGTATCTTGCAACCGCCGCCGCGCGCTCGTCGTTCATCTCCTGAAGTATCTTTGCCGCCGTCTTTGAATCGAGGGCGCTTAATATCCTCGCCGTTTGAACCACGGTAAGATCGTTCATCATCGTCGCCGCCTCGGCGGCCTTCATGTTGAGAACGACCTCCACAAGCTTGTTGAAATCCATCACGCGCTCGTCAAAGGCGCGTACCCTCTCTTCGAAGTCATCCTGCTCGCTTATCACGGACTCCGCCTGAGTGTTGAGCTTTTCTTCGCGCTTGTCAAGCTCCTGCTTGCGCATATTGAGCTCGTCCTCTATCACCTTTATCTGCGCTTCACGCGAATCAAGATCGGCCTGCTGCTGCGAGACGGCCTTCATCGCCTCTTCGAATCTTGAATCCTCGCCTATGGCGAACACCGTCACCATATCCTTGAAGCCGAAAAGATTATACAAATACGCGACCACGGCCGCCGTTATTATCAAAATTATGAAGAGAAGCAATATCCACGCTATTGAAACCTTGCTTTTCTTTTTTTGCGTTTTATTTGCCGGCGGCAGAGGACGTTTTCTCTCCGCGGGCTCTTTTTTTCGATTATCCTCCACGCTTATCCGACTCCTTCATGGATATTGAAGGATAAAACCGTGTCCATATCCTTCGCTTCTTCTTTTGCCGTTTCTTTCAGATATTCCGCGTATTGCTCTTCTTTCATTTCTTCGAGCACCTTGACTTGATTGTGCACCGCGAACAGGTTTTTTTGTATGCCCTCGCGCTTTATTAGCAGTTGGTCTTTCTTTTTCTTGAGCTCATTGAGCTTTTCCCTCATATATTGAAAGAAGTTCTGATATTGCATCAGCTTGTCCGCCGTAACGCCCTCTTCGCAGTCCTTTTCCTGCGCCTCCATCTCGTCTAAAATCCTGAGGGTAACGGACTCCATTTCGTTTTCTACTATCTCTATTTCTTTATCGACATTTTCCAGCTCGCGCTTTAGCCTGTCATACTCGTCGTTTTTAATGCGCAGATAGCTGGCGTTGCTGAATACGAATTTTTTCATCGTTTTTTACCTTAACCGGCCGCGATCATTCCGGCGCAGCCTCGTTTTCATCTACTATGCCGTGCATTTCCTCAAGGACTGAGGAAAGGTTTGATGCGTCGTCCATGCGCTGGCAAAGCATTTTTTCTATTTTGCCGTGCAGCCTTATCGCCCTGTCGAGCTGAGCGTTGGCGCCCGGCTTATAAGCGCCGATGCTTATAAGATCCTGATTTTCCTGATAGCTGGCCATCATGTTGCGTATTTCCGAAGCCATTCGCAAATGCTCGGGCTCGGATATCTCGCTCATAAGACGGCTGAGGCTCGCAAGCACATCGATAGGCGGATAATGGTTGTTGTTGGCGAGCTTTCTCGAAAGCACCATATGCCCGTCGAGTATGCCTCGCACGGTGTCCGAGATGGGCTCGTTCATATCGTCGCCCTCAACGAGCACAGTGTATATCGCCGTTATCGAGCCTTTGTCGCTCGTGCCCGCCCTCTCAAGCAATCGCGGGAGCATGGAGTAGACCGAGGGGGTATAGCCGCGCGATATGGGCGGCTCGCCCGTTGCCATGCCTATCTCGCGCTGCGCCATCGCGAATCTCGTAAGGCTGTCCATCATCAGCATCACCTTATAGC
This sequence comes from uncultured Oscillospiraceae bacterium, assembly GCA_964408655.1. Taxonomy (GTDB): domain Bacteria; phylum Bacillota; class Clostridia; order Christensenellales; family CAG-138; genus JAQVRG01. The sequence goes on from CAYPAH010000080.1 coordinate 6,948, forward strand.
CCTGATCGCGGAAATACTCGGCTATCGAGGTGCCTACCATTGCGCATCTAAGGCGCAAAAGCGCGGGCTGGTCGCTCGTGGCCACCACGAGCACCGTGCGCTTCAAGCCCTCCTCCTGCAGATCCTTTTCTATAAAGTCCTTGACCTCTCTGCCTCGCTCGCCCACAAGAACGATCACGTTCACATCGCTCTCCGCGTTTCGGGCTATCATGCCAAGCAAGGTGCTCTTTCCAACGCCGCTTCCCGCGAATATGCCCATACGCTGGCCTACGCCCATTGTGAGCATTCCGTCTATCGCCCGAACGCCGAGCGGCAAAACGTCGTGTATGCGATCTCTTTGCAAGGGTTCCGGAGGGTCGTTATCTATGTCATATTCCTCATCCGGCACGATGGGCGGCTTTCCGTCTATCGGTTCCCCCAAAGGGCCGAGCACCCGTCCCTGCATATTTTTGCCGACCTTCACCCGCAGGGTGGAGCCCGTCGCTATTATCCTGTCTCCCGGCGTCATGCCCGAAAGCGCTCCAAGCGGCATAAGCAGAACCTTGTTATTCTTAAATCCCACTACCTCGGCAAGCGTTTCTCTTACAGAACTGCCGTTTTGCAATATCCTGCACACGCTGCCTATGCTTGCCGCGGGGCCGTCCGCCTCCACCGTCATGCCGACGATCTGCGTTATCGTGCCGCTGTATTCGCTCGTTTCAGTTTCTTGAACAAGGTTTGAAAGGCGGCTGAAATACTGCTCCATCTGCTCTAGGGGGCCGCTCATTTTTTCACCTCGCCCCATTTTTGCAGCACGGCCTCGCGAAGTCTCGCCGTCTGCGTCTGCGCGCCCACGCGCACGCCTCCCCGTTCGCTGCTCACAAGGCAATCGCCCTCGGCTACGTCTATATCCTTGACCACCTTCACCTGCCGCTCGGCCAGCTGCGCGCCAAGCTCGTTATCCCTGCCGCCGAAAAGCCTTTCATAGCTGATAGGAGGCATATGCAGAACCATCGTCTCGTCGCCGTGAAGAGTATCTATCGCGTTGTTTATTATCGAGCGGTAGGCCGCGTCGCCTTTATCCAGCTCATAATGCACTATGCTCTCGGCTATCTGCACGCAAACATCAAGAAGGTTTCCCTCCAGCTTGCTGAAAAGCTGTTCCTTTTCGTTCTTTAGCCCCTCCGCCGCGCTTTTCACCGTGTCCCTTAGCAGCTTTACCTCCTGCAAGTAGCGCCCCTCTATCTCGTCTGCGGCCTTTTTCTCCGCTCCGGCCTTCAGCTTTTTGGCCTCCGCCAGCGCCTCGGCCTTTATGCTCTCCGCCTCGGCAAGAGCCTCGCGGCGCATATTCTCGCATTCGTTTTTCAGCTTTTGCTTTTCCCTTTGCTCAAGCAGATGTCTCGCCTGCTCCGCGGCCTCCATTTTTGCCTCGGCGCTCAGCTCTTCTCCGCCCTCTCCCGCGGCTTCGTCTTCATCGTATTCGGGAAGCGGCGGCTCGGGCGCGGCCACATTGCTCATCATTTTTTCAAAAGACGGCAGGCTCACCCGTTTGCCATTATCCGCGTTATTCTCTTCGCGCTCTTCCTCCTGCTCCTCCGGCTTTTCGCGACCCGCGCCGCCAAGGAGCATCTCTTCAAATGAGGGAAGGCTCACGCGCTTAGTCGTTTCTAATGATGAGCTCATCTTCGCTTCCTCCGCGTGTCAGCTCGATAGCGCCCGTGTCCTCAAGCCGTCTTGCGACGTTGACGATCTTCTGCTGCGCGCTTTCCACATCGCGCACTCGCACAGGCCCCATGAATTTCATATTGTCCTTGATCGTCTCCGCCAGACGCTTTGAAACGTTGGCGAATATCTTTTCCTTGACGGAATCGTTCGCGCCCATGAGGGCGATGGTAAGCACGTCGTTGTCCACCTCTTTGAGCACCATCTGTATGCTCTGGTTGGGCAGCTTGATAAGATCCTCGAAGACGAAGAGCTTGTTGTGGATCTCTTCCGCCAGCTCCGGATCGTCGTGCTCGATGCTTTCGAGTATGTAATTTTCCGTGCCCCGATCGAGAGAATTCAATATCTCAACGATAGTGTCTATGCCGTCCACGGTAACGTTGGCCGTGAAGCCGATGGTCGAGAACTTATGCTCGAGCACGCGCTCGGCCTCGCGTATATAGTCCGGCGAGACCACGCCCATGCGGGCTATCCTTTTGATAACGTTCGCCTGCATATCCTGCGGGAGAGAGCCGAGTATCATCGATGAGCGGCTCGTATCGAGATATGAGAGCACAAGAGCGATGGTCTGCGGATGCTCGTTTTGTATAAAGGTGCAGACCTGCAAAGGATCGCTTCTTCGAATAAAATCGAAGGGGCGCACCTGCAGCGAAGACGTAAGGCGCGATAGCAGGCCGTCCGCCGCGTCCTCGCCCAAAGCCGCGATCAATACGTCGCGGGCATAATCCATGCCGCCCTCGGTAACGTACTTTTGCGCGAGCGCGATCTGGTAGAATTCCTCAACGACCTCGGAACCCACCTCGCTGTCTATCCTGTCCAGGC
>CAYPAH010000081.1:0-1141 GCA_964408655.1 uncultured Oscillospiraceae bacterium
TCGTAGGTGCTACCATTACACAATTCCGCAACAGCTTTCGTAAAGAAATCCCAGAGTGCCGTCCATCCCCCGCTATAACACCCGTCTCAAAAAGACAGGTGGGTGCGCTGCAGCAACTTCTGATAACTAAGATAAAATCAAAGCTTTCATAGGTATCAAACTGACACGCGCTCCCGTAGTTATACTGTGGGTTTATAACCGGAAGATAACGCACACCACAGGATTCTGGTGGGATTAGTTGGGATCGAACCAACGACCTCTACGATGTCAACGTAGCGCTCTGACCAGCTGAGCTATAACCCCACGCGCAAATAATATTATACATATTCTCACGAACAATGCAAGCCATTTTTTTTATCTTTCTTTTATGATATACTTAATCCAAAGATAAAACAAGCGACTGAGCGTAATAAAAAAGGATCGGCGTATATGGCTTATTTTTCGACGGGCGTAACAAAAGACAAGCTTACCATGCTTTTTTTTCTGCATGAGCTTAATCTGGAGGTCACAAGAGATCAGATAGTGACTGTCGGATTGCAATGCGACATACTTCCATATTTCGAGATGCAAAGCGTGCTCACCGAGCTTGAAGAGGTCGGCGCCATTGCCGCTGTTCCCCGTTCGTTTGGGCAGGGATATTGCGTGACTCCCCTTGGCGAAGAAGTATTGCAGCTTTTTCAAGAGGAACTGCCCCGCTCTTTGCGCGATACACTTAAAATGCACGCCGAGGAAAACCGGCAGGCTATGAAGTATCAAACTCAGTATGCTTCTTCTATAACCGACCTTCCAAACGGGACCTGTTTGACGACCTTTCGCGCCAGAGAGCGCGACCATGAGTTTTTGAATCTGACTATAATGCTGCCGGATCGTGAGACCGCCGAAAATGCCCGTGAGCATTGGCGGGAACGCGCGCCGGCAGTTTATCAATCGATAATGCAAAAACTGATTGACGGATGAATTTCGGCCTCAAATGTATTGTTTAAGGCGCTGCATGTTGTTTTCCTCCGTCGTTATCAAGCGCCATGCGAGATTTTTGCTCTCTTCATATGCGTTTGGGAAGAAGCGTATGTCGCGGGACAGATCGATTTAGCTCATAAGACTTCCCTGCAAAAGCATTTCCGCAAGATGGCTTGAGCTCCTG
>CAYPAH010000081.1:1151-9362 GCA_964408655.1 uncultured Oscillospiraceae bacterium
TACATTCATTGAAATTGAAGAAAAAATCGGAAGCTTTTTTATTCTTTTTGCAGGCTTTGGTATACTGCCGGCATTAAAAAGCAGTCGTTCGGCTTCGGATAAGATCCTGTGGTATTCGGCAAACATTTCCGCCATCACATTGCGGAATTCATCGTCCTCGCAGTCACGTATCAATCTGCCCATGACGTCGCGGCCAAGTTCCGCATCCTGATAGACGCTGATTAAAAGCTCTGTATTATGATTCAAAATAAAAACCTCCTGTATCTCGATGTCATTATTCTGCGAGATACGGGAGGTTTTTTATACTTCCGATTTTATCCACGGAGCAGTCGTATCATTTGCGAAGGATCGCTTGCGGAAAACACGCTGTTTCCGGCCACAAGGACGTTTGCGCCCGCCTCTATGCACAGCTTCGCCGTTTCGGGAGCGATGCCGCCATCCACCTCGATATCGAGCGCCGGGTTGCAAGCATTTGCCATTTCGCGTAATTTTGCGATTTTTTTTAAGACGCCCGGAATGAACTTTTGTCCGCCCGCGCCGGGATTTACGGACATGAGCAATATCATATCGCAATCTTCCACAACGCATTCCAGCGCGCTCAAAGAGGTTGCGGGATTCAAGACCACTCCGGCCTTTAAGCCAGCGTTATGGATGGTTTGAAGCGTTTTATGTATATGTGCGTCAGCCTCGGCATGAAAGGTGATTATGTCCGCTCCGGCCGCTTGAAACATGTCGACATAGCTTATCGGGTGCTCTACCATGAGATGCACATCGATGGGAAGCTTGGTATGCTTACGGATATCGCGGCATAAAGCCGGACCGAAGGTTATAGTCGGAACAAAATTCCCATCCATCACATCGAAGTGGATATAGTCTCCTCCCCAGCGTTCAATGTTTTCAACGGCTTGTCCAAAAGCGGCAAAGTCAGCTGACAAAATAGATGGCGCAATTTTAATCATATTTCCGTTTCCTCTTTTCTTTTAATTCTTCAAGAAGAATAAGATAACGCTCATAACGCTGCTTTGTGATCTTTCCGGCGGACAGCGCTTCTTTTACGGCGCAGTCCGGTTCGCTCAGATGCAAACATTCAGAAAAACGGCATTGCTGCCTGTAGGGGCGCATTTCTGGATATAAGGCCGATAATTCCTCGGGAGCTATATCTGGAATATCCAGAAGGCTAAAACCCGGGGTGTCTAAAACCGCGCCGCCAAACACCGGCCAAAGCTGAGCGTGGCGCGTAGTGTGCTTTCCCCTGTCGGTCTTTCGTGAAAGCTCGCCGGTTTGAGCATGAAGCTCGGGAAGCATACAGTTCAAAAGCGAAGACTTTCCAACGGCGGACTGTCCGGCAAAGCAGCATATGCAGCCGTTGATCTCATTTTCAAGAGCTGATATCCCTTCCAGATTGAGTGCGGAAACGCACAAAACAGGATAGCCGGTGTTTGCGTATTCCTCAGCTAAACGCGAGGCAAGCTCGGCGTGGCCGGAATCACATTTGTTCAGAACAATCACGGGCAGAATATGAAATATCTCACACTGTAAAAGCAGCTTTTCGGCGAGAAGCATATCCGGCTGCGGAGAGACGGCGGCCATAACTATCAAAAGCTTGTCAATATTTGCCACAGCGGGGCGCGGCAAAAGATTTTTTCTTGGAAGAATGGCCTCGATCCTTCCCTCATCGTCATCACCGCAGGAAAACACGACCTTGTCGCCAGGTACGGGGCTTATGCCGTCATTGCGGAATTTGCCGCGAGCCTTGCAGACATATTCAAGACCCGAGACGATTTCTTTGATAGTATAAAAGCTGCCTACGCCTTTTAGAATGACTCCTTCCAAAGCTGTTACTTCCTTAATTCGTCATTGAAAACACAGCGTTGCTGGTTCTGACTTTTTCGCCGTTTATATATACGATGCAAGGATATTCTCCGCTTACATTGAGATAAGCGGTGAATGAAACGGATTGTTGGTCTCCAACGGGAAGAAGCGATGAATAAAGAACCGTTTCAAGCTTTTCCGAGAGCTGAGCCGTGACCACTATGGTTTTTTCCGAGTCTTTTATATCGACATTAAAGGCTATATCGGCGGCATAATTGCCAAGGAAGCTGCGGCCGACATAAAGCTCTATCGGCACGCTTTTTGATACGCTCATGCCGGAGGTCGGGTTCTGCCGTATTATAAGGTTCTCCTGCTCGCTGCTTTCCGGCGTGGTGGGATAAACGAGCACTTTTTCGAAGCCGCGGCCTATTACCTCGTCGATCGCCGCATCCAAAGCTTGAGATGTAAGCTGCGGAACATCGATGTTCATATCCTGCTGGCCGCTTATCCAAATATTCACTTGATCGTTTCTATAAGCCGCGGTATCGGCAATCGGATCCTGATTGAATATTTGCCCGTCGGGAAGATCGCTTGCCATATATACGGGATCGGAAAGCCGCAATCCGGCCTCTGAAGCCTCAAGTATGGCATCCTGCAGCGTCATTCCCACAAAGTTCGGGACGACTGTGTGATCGCTTCCGCTGCTGACGACCACGGTTATTTTGTCGCCCGCTTTTCCCTTAACGCCGCTTAGAGGCGACTGGCTGATGATAAGTCCTTCGGCATATTGATCGCTCGGCATACGGGTATCGCTTTCCAAAAGCGTGAAACCGCGCAGAGAAGCCAGTTCTTTTGCTTCGGAGATCTTTTTGCCCTGAAGGGAGGGAATTACATAATTCTGTCCGTCGATAAGCTTGCTTTCACGCATGGCTCTAACGGTGAAAAACAAGGCGGTGAACATACCAAGCACAAGTATGACGGCAAGCGCTATATTGCCGACGCCAAGCCTTGTTCTTCTGTTTGAAGCCGGAGCCTCGCCATCCGCTTCGGGAACGTCTATTCGAGCGAATTTTCCATGGGGCTCGCGCAGCGCCCGCCAGATATCGGCGCGCATGGCCGCGGCGGTATGATAGCGAAGCTCGGGCTTTTTTGCGGTGGCTTTTACAACAACGTCAGAAAGCGCGCACGGCACCCTGCTGTTTACGGATATAGGCGGCTTGATATCCTCTTGAAGATGCTTGAGCGCGATAGCTACGGAATTATCTCCGCCGAAGGGAACCTGTCCCGTCAGCATTTCATAGAGCATTATACCGCACGAGTATATATCGCTTTCAGGACCTACCTGCTCTCCTCTCGCCTGTTCGGGTGATAAATAATGCACAGAGCCGATAACGTTGGTGCCGGCAAAGGTGCGCGTGGTGGAGCCCGTGTCGCGGGCAATGCCGAAGTCTGTGAGCATGGCCGCGCCGTCGTGAGTTATCATTACGTTTTGCGGCTTCACATCCCTGTGGATTATTCCGCTGTTGTGCGCGTGCTCTAATGCGTCAAGGATCTGTGAGGCGACAGACACGGCTTCTTTTGGCGTTAAAGCGCCGTCCTCGCGAATTATATCCTTTAGCGTGCTGCCCTCAACATATTCAAAGACGATATAATTGGTGTCGCCATCCTTGCCAACGTCAAATGAGCCGACGATATTCGGATGTGAAAGCTTCAGCGCCGCTTTTGCTTCAAGCTCAAAGCGGCGAACAAAGTCCGCATCCTCTATATGATCCTCTTTTAATACTTTTAGCGCGACGATATCTCCCGTCTGCTCATCAATAGCTTTATAAACATTGGCCATGCCCCCGCTGCCAATATTTTTTAAAATGCGATACCGGCCGGAGACCAGTTTATTGTCGTTAATATCGATCATTTAACGGCCCTCCCCATTTTTTACCAGTATGACGCTGATATTGTCGGTAGAACCGCCATAAAGCGCATTTTGAACGAGTTCGCGACAAGCGCTTTGAAGGTCGTCCTCTTCTCTTAATATGCGTTCTATTTCTTTATTGTCAAGTGCGGTATACAAGCCGTCGGAGCACAGCATCAGTATGTCGTTTTCAGTCCATGGGTTTTCAAAAAAGTCGATTTTTTCGATCTCACGGGTGCCTAAGGCGCTGGTTATGATATTGCGCTGCGGGTGCGTGAGAGCCTCCTCGGGAGTAATAAATCCGGCGGCTACCATCTCGGCTACATATGAGTGATCCTTGGTGATTCGAACCAGACCGTCTTCACGCAAATGATACAAGCGGCTGTCTCCGACGTTTGCCACATTATAGCGCGAACGAAAAAGCAGAGCCATAACTAATGTAGTGCCCATGCCGCGAAATTCACGGGAGCTGCATGAATGCTCAAAAATCACCTTGTTCGCTTCATCGGCGGCATTGCGAAGCAAAAGCTCGGGCTTCGCTCCTCCCCCGCGTTTTATGCAGCTGGAGGCGGCCTCCACCGCTAAACGGCTCGCGGTTGAGCCGGCATTATGTCCGCCCATTCCGTCGGCTATTATGACAAGAGACACCTCTCCGCGAGATGGCAGATAAATACTATCCTCATTTTGGCTTCGTTTGCCCTGTTCGGAAAGTCCGGCATAAATCATCGGATTTCTTCTCCTTTTTGCAGGTCTTGAAGTACGCTGCGTCGCAGTTGTCCGCAGGCTCCCTGAATATCAGAACCCATCTCGCGGCGTATAGTGGCGGAAACATGCCTTTTTTCAAGCCATGATAAAAACTGTTCCGCTTGTTTGCGCGTGACCCCGCGAAGGTTTCGCTCTTCAACATGGTTAAGAGGAATAAGATTCACATGGCAGTTGATACCGCGAAGTCTTCCACAAAGCTCTTCCGCTGCTTTTTCATCTGAATTAAGGCCGTCTATCATAGCATATTCGAATATCACACGCCTTCCGGTGGTGTCTGCATATGCTTTGGCCGCGCTTAGCAGTTCTTCGATGGGATATGTGCGGCTCACAGGCATGATCTTCTGGCGGATCAGGTCGTTGGGAGCATGAAGCGAGACAGAAAGAGTGACGTGCGGCGCTTCGTTCATAAAGCGAAGCATAAGCGGCACAAGCCCGCAGGTGGATAATGAAATATTGCGCGGGCTGATGTTTTTTCCTTCGGGGTCGGAGACCATTTTCAAAAAGCGAACCACGTTGTCATAATTATCCAAAGGCTCACCGCTGCCCATAAGTACAATATTCGTTACGCTGCGGATCGATCCCTCTGCGGGTGGCACATCTTTTTCAACAGAGCTGATAAAATCAAGCATTTCTCCTGCGCTTAGATTCCTTACGCAGCCTTCAAGCGTTGATGCGCAGAAGGCGCAGCCCATACGGCAGCCTACCTGCGTGGATATGCAAAGGGTATTGCCATAATTATAGCGCATAAGCACGCCTTCGACCAGATTTCCGTCCTCAAGAGAAAAAAGATATTTTCTCGTGCCGTCCTTTGCCGAGACGCGGGTATCGTAGATCGAGACGCCGCCAAAGGGTATCATGGCGAGGCGGTCGCGAAGGGACTTGGGAAGGTTGCTCATTTCCTGCGGACGAACCCCCTTGGAAAGCCATGAATATACCTGAGAAGCTCTGTATTTTGGCTCTCCAAGCGATCCCATAAGTTCGAGAAGATCGTTTATATCCATGCAGGAAAGCGTTTGATCCATCATCATAGCCGTTTCTCCATTTTAGCGATAAAGAATCCTTCCGTGCCGTCAAGGTGGGGAAAAAGCTGAAGCATACCGCCGGACGCCCGCTCCGCAAATGAGGGCGGAAGATATGGCGCGAGAGTAAGCAGCTTGAACTCGGGATGCTTGTTTAAAAACGAAGAGATCTGATCCTCGTTTTCTCTGCGCGAGATAGTACAGGTGGAATATAACAAGGTTCCGCCGGGTCTCACATATTTACAGCAGCAATCAAGAATACTGCGTTGCAGCTTTATCAAAGAAACTATAGTCTGCTCCATTTTTTTATAGCGGATGTCGGGCTTGCCTGGCAAACCAAGCCCCGAGCAGGGAACGTCTAGAAGAACGGCGTCCATTCTGCCGCTCAAGCTGTCATCATAGGCGCAGGCGTCGCGACATTCAGCGCGCACATTATCGACACGCAGCCTTTCCATGGTGGCCTTTATAAGATCCAGCCTGTGCGGATGCAGCTCCCATGCAAATATGTCGCTATGCCCGCCTGTCAAGGCGGAAATATAGGCGGCTTTGCCTCCGGGAGCCGAACATGCGTCAAGAACGCGGTCTCCGGGCTTTGCGGAAAGAGCGCGGCAAACGAGCATGGCGCTTTCACTCTGGATAGTGACTTTTCCCTGTAAGAACAAATCGTTTTTTACGGCGGAAAATCCTTTTTCCATATGGAAAGCATCATCAACGAGCTTTCCACGGGCAAAGGGTATATTTTCACTGCAAAGACAGGCTTCAAGTTCGGCGTTGCTGTAAGGGGGCTGAACCCGTATCGTTGTGCCGTGATGCTTATATGAAAGAAGGCTTTCAGTAAATGAATAATCGTAATGCGAAATGTACTCATTTATCAAATACTCTGGAAAGCTATATAATAGGCTTAGCTTTTGAACAGGATCATCGGGCAGCTGAGGCAAAGAGTCAATTTCGGCCATGCGGCCGAAAGAGCGCATTACCCCGTTTACATATCCGGCCAGAGCAGGCTTACCTATCTCTTTTGCAAGCTTAACGCTTTCGTTGCAGGCAGCGCTTAACGGAGTACGCATAAAAAGTATTTGACAAAAGCCCATGCGAAGTATGTTGCGAATAGCGGGCTGAAGGCGTCCTCTCGCGGTTTGCATGATATAAAAATCGATCAGGTATAAATGATCGAGAACCGTATAGACAAGCGCGCTTATCCAATCGGCGTCTTCGCGGGGCAGCTCGCGCAAACTGTCCTTTAAGCAAAGATTCGCATAAGCGTCATGCTCGATAATATCTTCCAGCGCCTTTAGCGCATAACGCCGCCGGCTCAAAGAAATACCTTGCCAAGCATTTCATGGCCGCGAAGGAAACTCTTTGCGTCTATTCTTTTTCCGCCCGGATATTGCAGTTCCAGTATCTCTATAAGCCCGTCGGTGGTGTGAACAAAAAGACCGTCCTTAGGGTCGGCTATAACACATTCGCCGGGAGTTCCCTCTTCCATGCGTTCGGTAAGCGCGGTTTTCCATATCTTGATTATTACTCCGTCGAGAGAAGCAAAGGCGACAGGCCAAGGATTCATGCCTCTGACAAGATTATGCACGCTTTGGGAAGACGCAAAAAAGTTCAGTTTTCCGTCCTCCTTCTTTATCATAGAGCACTTTGTCGCAAGAGAATCATCCTGAGGCGTGCGCGTAAGGCTGCCGTTTTCCAAGGCATGAATGGTCTTTTTTAGCAGCTCCGCGCCCATTTCGGCCAAACGGTCGAAAAGCTCCCCCGCCGTCTCGTTTGCGCCTATAGGGGTCTTTTCCATCATAAGGATATCCCCTGTGTCAAGGCCGACGTCGGTCATCATTGTGCTTATGCCGGTTTCTTTTTCGCCGTTAATAACGACCCATTGTATGGGCGCAGCTCCGCGGTATTTAGGGAGCAGGCTGCCGTGAACGTTTATGCAGCCAAGCTTTGGTATATCGAGATTTTCTTTTGAAAGTATCTGGCCGAAAGCTACAGTGACCATCAGATCCGGCTGAAAAGCGCGTAAGGCCGCAACGCCGTCTTCCAAGCGTATTTTGGCGCATTGAAATACGGGAATGCCATATTGCTGAGCCAATACCTTAACAGGCGGCGGTGTGGGCTCTCCGTGCCGTCCCTTGGGACGGTCGGGCTGAGTGAAAACCTGCAAGTCATGGCCTTCATCTATCAGCATTTGCAGCGAAGGCAGGGCGAAATCAGGAGTTCCGAGAAAAGCGATCCTCATTCTTCTTCATCCTCCTCGGGCTCATCTTCGCTGTAACCCTCAGGCGCTTCCGTAATCAAACGCTTATACACAAGGCCGTCAAGATGATCTATTTCATGCAGAAAAGCGCGGGCTAAAAGTCCTTCGCCGGTATATTCGTGCAGCTCTCCGCTGCGGTCATAGGCTTGTACGGTAACGATGTTTGGCCGTTCCACATAACCGCTTTCTCCGGGGAAGGAAAGGCAGCCTTCATAGCAGCCCTGAGTTCCGGAGGATGATATTACAACAGGATTCACCAGTTCGATAGGGCCGTCGCCGCAATCTATCACGGTAACGCGGCGAAGAATACCTATCTGCGGAGCGGCAAGGCCGACTCCCTGAGAATCATAGAGAGTATCGAATAGATCGCCTATTAAGGCGGAAAGCTTTTTATCGAAGCTTTCAACAGGTCTGCATACCTGATAAAGACAAGGTGAATTATAGGTCTG
>CAYPAH010000082.1:0-9086 GCA_964408655.1 uncultured Oscillospiraceae bacterium
ATAACGCGGAAAGCCCCTTCGAGGTTCCCGCAAAAATTATAGCATAAGCGAGAAATAATATCCCTCTTTTTTCTGTTTTCTGCTAAAATAGTATCAGTTAAATATTATTGGGGGATTATATTGTGTATAAGATCGGCTTTGACAACGAAAAATACCTTTCCATGCAGTCTCAGCATATACGCGAGCGTCTGGCGCAATGCGGGGATAAGCTTTATCTCGAATTTGGCGGCAAGCTTTTTGATGATTTTCACGCCTCCCGCGTGCTGCCCGGCTTCGCGCCCGACAGCAAGGTGAAGATGCTTCTTCAATTAAAGGATCAGGCAGAGATAATCATTGCGATAAAGGCCGGAGACATAGAAAAAAACAAGGTTCGCGGCGATCTTGGCATAACATACGATCTGGATGTGCTGCGCCTTATTGACGCTTTTCGCGCCATCGGCCTTTATGTGGGCAGCGTGGTGCTCACGCAGTATTCCGGCCAGCCCGGAGCCGACGCTTTTCGCGCGCGCCTTGAGCAGCTTGGCGTAAAGGTATATAAGCATTATCCCATACCCGGCTATCCCGCCAATGCCGAGCGCATAGTAAGCGACGAGGGCTACGGCAAAAACGATTATATCGAGACGGCGCGTTCTCTCGTGGTCGTCACAGCCCCCGGCCCCGGCAGTGGCAAGATGGCCACCTGCCTTTCTCAGCTTTATCACGAGCATAAGCGCGGCGTTTGCGCGGGCTATGCCAAGTTTGAGACCTTCCCCATTTGGAACCTGCCCTTGAAGCATCCCGTGAACCTCGCTTACGAGGCCGCGACCGCCGATCTTAACGACGTGAATCTTATCGATCCCTTCCACCTTGAAGCATACGGCGAATCAACGACTAATTACAACCGCGATGTTGAGATATTCCCCGTGCTCGAGTCCATCTTCCGCGAGATATACGGCGAATGCCCCTATAAGTCCCCGACGGATATGGGGGTAAACATGGTGGGCAACTGCATCAGCGACGACGCGGTCTGCTCTGAAGCTTCAAAGCAGGAGATACTGCGCCGCTATTATTCCGAAGCCTGCGCATACAGGCAGGGGCTTTCAGGCCCCGAGGGGATGTATAAAATACAAATGCTCATGGATCAGGCTTCCATAAGCAAGGATGACCGCCCCGCGGTGAAGGCGGCGCTTGCCAAGGCGGAGGCTACGGGTGCTCCCGCCGCCGCAATGGAGCTTGACGACGGGCGGATCGTAACCGGCAAGACGAGCGCACTGCTCGGCGCGTCCTCGGCTCTGCTGCTAAACGCGCTGAAGATGCTCGGCAACATACACGACAGCATCCCCCTGATAGCGCCGCTGATTATCGAGCCTATACAGCACCTTAAAACCGCGCATCTTGGCAACGGCAATCCGAGACTGCATACCGATGAGATACTCATAGCTCTCTCCATCTGCGCTGCCACGAACCCCACGGCCGAGCTTGCCATGCAGCAGCTCGATAAGCTGAGGCACTGCGAGGTGCACTCAAGCGTGATACTTTCCGGCATAGATATGAGCGTTTTCAAAAAGCTCGGCGTGAACATCACCTGCGAGCCTCAATACCAGACGAAAAAGCTCTATCATAAATAAGCAGGAGGCCGCCCATGCAGGAATTCATCAGCACCCCGCTCGCAAAGGAAATATTGCGAGTCGTCGCCGCTCTTGCCGCCATGGCAATCGGCTTTAGGCTCGTAAATCTGTTTATCAAGCGTCTGCCAAAGAGCCGCTTCGGAAAAAAGCTCGAGCCAAGCGCTCTCTCGTTTATGATGAGCCTGCTTTCCATATTGCTCAAGGTATTCCTGATCTTTGTCGCTGCGGAATTCGTCGGCGTTCCCTCTTCTTCGCTTATCGCGCTTCTTGGCTCGATCTGCCTTGCGATAGGGCTTGCCCTTCAGGGCAGCCTTTCGAATTTTGCGGGCGGGCTTATGATACTCGCCTTCAAGCCCTTTAAGCTGGGCGATTATATCGAAGAACCCGGGGGCAAGGCAGGCTATGTTGAGGATATCAGCATTTTTTACACCACGCTTCGCACCCGCGACTGCTGCTATGTGGTGCTTCCAAACGGGAATCTTTCAAACGGCAGAGTGGTGAATTATTCCTCCCTGCCATATCTGCGTATAGACCCAAGCTATTCTGTCGCATACGGCACGGACTCCAAGGCGGTGATCTCCGTGCTGAACAGGTGCGTGGAAGAGTCGCCGTATATCCTGAGCGATCCGAGCCCTGCCGTCGCGCTAAGCTCTATGGCGGAGAGCGCGCTGATATTCACCGTTTACGCATATTGCACGGTGGACGATTATTTCAACGCCGCGATAGATCTCAACCTTCGCGTGAAGGAGGCCTTTGAAAGCGAAAGCATCAGCATACCCTTCCCGCAGCTCGACGTACACCTTGGAGGGGATCGATGATCGGCAATGAGTGATCGGGGACTTGCGCGCTGAAGAATGCTTATGCCGCATAAACGCGAAACGGTATAAACGACGGAATAAAAAATCTGAAAAGCAGAGCAACTATAAAAGGCTTTCCCATTTTCGGGAAAGCCTTTCAGTATCGAATAAGTATAATGATTTGATCGGTCTAAACGTTGAATCTAAATAGCGTTATGTCGCCGTCCTGCATAACGTAATCCTTGCCCTCCGAGCGGATAAGTCCCTTTTCCTTGCAGGCGGCCATCGAGCCAAGCTCCATCAAGCTGTCGTAAGGAACGATCTCCGCGCGGATGAAGCCGCGCTCAAAGTCGGTGTGTATCTTGCCCGCGGCCTGCGGCGCCTTGGTGCCTTTTTCAATGGTCCATGCGCGCACCTCTTTGGGTCCGGCGGTCAAAAAGCTTATCAGCCCCAGAAGCGAATAGCATTCCTTCACCAGCTTATCAAGGCCGCTCTCGCCAATGCCCATATCTTCAAGGAAGGCAAGCTTTTCTTCATCGGAAAGCTCGGAAAGCTCTTCTTCTACTTTCGCGCATATCATCAGCGCGCCCGCGCCCTCGCGCGAGGCGGCGTCGAAAACCTCTTTCACCGCGGGATCGTCGCCCGTGAGCTGCTCTTCGGCTACGTTTGCCACATATATAACGGGCTTGGTGGTCAAGAGGAACATGTCGTTCACAAGGGCAAGCTCATCATCGTCAAGCTCCATGCCGCGAACGGGTCTGCCTTCTTCCAAACGCTTAGTTATGCGTTCAAGCAGGGCTATTTCGCCCTGATACTTTTTATCGCCGCTCTTGGAATTTTTTCTTGCTTTGTCAAGGCGCTTTTCGGCCGTTTCCATGTCGGCAAAGATAAGCTCGAGGTTTATCGTTTCCATATCGCGAAGGGGATCGACCGAGCCGTCGACATGCACAATGTTTTCATCCTCAAAGCAGCGGACCACATGCACTATCGCGTCCACCTCGCGTATATGCGAAAGGAATTTGTTGCCAAGCCCTTCGCCGCGGTGCGCGTCCTTCACAAGACCCGCTATATCCACGAACTCTATGGCGGTGGGAGTATATTTTTCGGGCTTATACATTTCCGCAAGCCTGTCGAGCCTTGCGTCCGGCACGGCGACCACGCCGACGTTCGGGTCTATGGTGCAGAAAGGATAATTGGCCGCCTGCGCTCCGGCCTTGGTTATCGCATTAAAAAGGGTGCTCTTGCCCACGTTGGGCAGACCCACCACGCCAAGCTTCATAAGAATAAACGCTCCTTGCTTTCAGATCTAATACGGGGATTCAAAACAATTATATGTTCGCCGTGCGCTCTTGTCAAACGGGCGGGGCACGGGTATACTTATAATATTACAATTATCTATCACATTCACAACATAAGCACGGGAGGAACAGGGTAAATTGTAAACGGGGAGGAAGAAGTCATGCGTGAAACCGTAAGAGCTACTATCCGCGAATACAATCTTATATCCTCCAAAGAGACGGTGCTCGTCGGCCTTAGCGGAGGGCCGGATTCCGTGGCGCTGCTGCACGTTCTTTTATCCCTTGCTCCGTCAATGGGATTTAAGGTGACGGCCGCGCATTTGAACCACGGAATACGCGGCGGCGAAGCGGACAGGGACGAGGAATTTGTCCGTGAGCTTTGTGATTTTCTCGGCGTTCCGCTTTGCGTGGAAAGAGCCGACATACCCGGCCTTGCGAAGAAAAACGGATGGACGCTCGAACAGGCCGGCCGCGAAGAGCGCTACGCCTTTTTGCGCCGCGCGGGCAAAAGCTTTGGCGCGGGGCGCATAGCCGTGGCTCACCATATGGACGATCAGGCGGAGAGCATATTGCTGCATCTTACGCGGGGCACGGGTCTGGCGGGTCTGGTCGGCATGATGCCGGCGCGCGAAGAGATAATACGCCCCTTGCTTTTTGTTAGAAGAAGCGACGTTGAAACATATCTTGCGCAGGAGGGGCTGGCATATTGCGTGGACGCGACGAACCTTGAAACGGGCAGCACCAGAAACCGCCTGCGTCTTGAGCTTATACCCTATGTTGAGGATAATATAAATCCCGCTTTCGTCAAGACCCTCTGCTCAATGGGCGAGCTTTTGCTTAGGGATGAGAACTATTTGCAGGGCATGGCGGATGAGGCGCTGGAAAAAACAAGGCGCGAGGGCGGCTTTGCGCGAAAAGAGCTTAAAAAGCTGCCGCTTCCCATATTGACGCGGGCTCTGCGCTCCGCTTTAAGAGAGGCGGGCGCGGTGGTCGATATAGAAAGGGTGCATATCGAGCAGCTTATCGCTCTGCTTGCTGCGCGCACCGGCGCGAGATTGCAGCTTCCGGCTGTAGAGGCTTATATAGATTACGAGCTGCTTTGCTTTGGCAAAGAGAAAGAAGAAACGCCGTATTTCGAGACGCCGTTTTTGCTTGAGGGCAGGACTGAAACGCCGCTCGGGACTTTCGTTTCCCGCTTTACGGAGCTTCCCGAGAGCTTCGGCGGAGACAGAAATATCGCCTATATGAACGCCGAAAGCCTTGAGGGAGCCGTCTTGAGACCCCGCCGCGAGGGAGACAGGATATATCCGATAGGCGCGCCGGGACGCAAAAAGCTAAAGGAATATTTCATCGATAGAAAGGTGCCGAGGGCGAGACGTGTGCTTCCGCTTTTGTGCAGGGATGACGAGGTGCTCTTTTTGCCGGGCTTCTGCTCGGCGGAAAGTACGAAAATAGAAACGAATACCGAAAAAATAATCAGGGTGGAGTTCATTCCCGGAGGAATGAATACTAAAGCTTAATAAGGGGAGGAAGCTAATGACGGATCTGAACAAGGATATGGAGCGGGTGCTCATCAGCGAGGAAAAACTCAAAGAGCGCATCAAAGAGCTGGGCGAGCAGATATCCAGAGACTATGACGGCAAGGACGTGCTGCTCGTTTGCATTTTAAAGGGAGCGGTGCAGTTTTTCTCAGACCTTTCAAGAGCCATGACCTGTCAGGTAGAGATGGACTTCATGTCTATCTCAAGCTATGGCAACAGCCGCCAGACCTCGGGCGTGGTGCGCATAGCGAAGGATCTTGACTGCAACATAACCGGAAGGCATGTTCTGATCGTTGAGGACATAATGGACAGCGGCCTTACGCTGAACCATCTCACCATGCTCCTTCGCGCCCGCGAACCGGCCAGTCTCAGAATAGTCTGCCTGCTTGATAAGCCGGAGCGCCGCGAGTGCGCTATCTCGCCCGATTATGTCGGCTTTATCATTCCGAACGAGTTCGTTGTGGGCTACGGCCTTGATTTTGACGGATTTTACCGCAATGTGCCATATGTGGGCGTTATGAAGCGGGAAATGTATCAAAACGATTAAGGCGGAAGCATGAAACGCGCCGATACGAAGGGCAAGATAGTCTCAGCCGCATGGAAGCTTTTTTATGAGCAGGGCTATGAGGACACTACAGTTGAGGATATAATAACCGCGTCGGGCACCTCGAAGGGCTCGTTCTATCATTATTTCGAGGGAAAGGATGCGCTTTTAAGCTCGCTTTCATATTTGTTCGATGCGAAATATGCCGAGCTTATCAAGACCATCGCTCCCGATATGAACAGCTTTGATAAGCTGATGTATCTTAATTCGGAGCTCTTCGGCATGATAGAAAACAGCGTTTCGCTCGACCTTCTTGCCCAGCTTTATTCCTCTCAGCTTATCACCCGCGGCGATAAACACCTTATGGATCATAACCGCACCTATTATAAGCTGCTTCGCCAGATCGCCTCCGAGGGCATAACGCGGGGAGAGCTGAGCGCCGCGTGCTCGGCAAATGAGCTGGTGAAGACCTATGCGCTTTGCGAAAGGGCGCTGCTTTACGACTGGTGCCTTTGCGGTGGCAGCTATTCGCTCAAGCAGTATTCCGAAGAGATGCTGCCGCGCTTCATGGCCTCCTTCAAAGCATGATATATTATTTGCATATTTTTTGTTATAAGAAAAGTATAGAAAAAATTCAAGAAAAATAAGCAATAATCAAACAAAATGGCACATGGCGTACAGAATCAAGTCTGTACGCCGTTCTGTATTGCGTTCGCTTTATAGTGTGCGTATAATTAGAATCGTGTTAAGTTTAGGGAAAAACAGGGAAGGATAAAGAGATAAAATGGATTCAGCAACCTTGCAGATCTTGATCGCTATGTCGGTCTATATGCTTGCGGTTATCGGCATTGGCGTCGCCTTTGCGCGCAAAGCGAACGAAAATTCAGAAAACTACTTCCTCGGCGGCCGCACGCTCGGCCCCTGGGTAACGGCCATGAGCGCCGAAGCTTCGGATATGAGCGGCTGGCTTTTGATGGGGCTTCCGGGCGTAGCATACTGGTGCGGCCTTGCGGACGCTTTTTGGACGGCTATCGGCCTTGCGGTAGGCACATATCTAAACTGGCTCATCACCGCCAGAAGACTGCGCCGCTACAGCGTCAAGGTGGACGCTATCACCCTGCCGGACTTTTTCAGCAAGAGATTCCATGAAAAGAAAAAAGTCATAATGACGGTCGCGGCGGCCTTCATCCTTATCTTCTTCTGCGTATACGCTTCAAGCTGCCTCGTCACCTGCGGCAAGCTTTTCTCCACGCTCTTCGGGACGAGCTATGTCAGCATGATGATACTCGGCGCTGTGTTCGTTCTTGCCTACACCATGCTTGGCGGCTTTCTTGCCGAGAGCGTTTCTGACTTCATGCAGGCTATCGTTATGATAATCGCGCTTGTGGTCATTTTAACCATCGGCAGCGCAAAGGCCGGCGGCTTTGGCGCGGTTATGGAAAACGCAAGAGCCATCCCCGGATTTTTGCAGTTCTTCGGCATCGCGAGCCCCACTGTGGAAAACGGAGCGCAGCTTGTTTCAAACGGCGCGCCCGTATTCGGAAAGGCGGGCAAATACGGCCTGCTCACCGTTATCTCCACGCTTTCGTGGGGTCTTGGCTATTTCGGAATGCCTCAGGTATTGCTTCGCTTCATGGCCATTCGCAAAGAGGAAGAGCTTACCCGATCGCGCCGCATAGCTACCGTGTGGGTCTTCATTTCCCTTACGGCGGCGGTGCTTATCGGCATAATCGGTCGCGCGGTGTTCCCCACTTCGCTCTCTTCCGCGAGCGAGGCTGAAAGCATATTCATCCTGCTCTCAAAGAGCTTTTTGCCCCCGCTGCTCGCGGGCTTCATAATGGCGGGCATACTCGCCGCCACGATAAGCTCCTCCGATTCATATTTGCTTATCGCGGCCTCGGCCTTCGCTAAGAACATCTATCAGGGAATATTGAAAAAAGAGGCGGACGAAAAGCAGGTCATGCGCGTTTCGCGTCTCACCCTTCTTGTGATAGCGCTTATCGCCATCGTTATTGCTTTGGATGAAAACAGCGTGATATTCACAATCGTTTCCTTCGCGTGGGCGGGCTTTGGCGCGACCTTCGGCCCACTTATGCTCTTCTGCCTGTTCTGGAAGCGCACCACCCGCGCGGGCGCTATCGCCGGAATGGTGAGCGGCGGCGGAATGGTCTTTTTGTGGAAGCTTGTGCTCAAGCCCATGGGCGGCGTCTTCGGCATCTATGAGCTTCTGCCCGCGTTCGTCTTCTCCTGCATCTGCATAATCGTTGTTTCGCTGCTCACCGCAAAGCCCGAGGATAAGATCGAGAGCGAATTTGACGCGGTTGCCGCGGGAAAATAAAAAAAGCTGACAGCATCACAAAAGCGGCCGAAAGGCCGAAAAGGTCAAGGCGGGGAGCGAAAATATCATCCCCGCCTTTTCTATCCGTTTGTATGCTTGAGAGCATGAAGAAATGAGGATGTAGTTTTCCGAAACATATCGAAAATCAATCATTTTCATGATATACTCTATATGTATTTGAGCCCGATAATACTCATGCGCTAGACGAAAGGAGAACAAAACTGAATGAAATCCATTGAGCTCTTTGCTGGAGCAGGGGGACTTGCGCTCGGCCTTGAGCAAGCCGGATTTGAGCACATCGGACTTGTTGAGCTTGATCGGGAAGCGGCTAATACCCTCTTAAAAAATAGACCCGAATGGAATGTGCTTTGCGAAGATATTGCCACGGTGGCAGAACATGATTTGGAATCCGAGTTTCATATAGAAAAATGCGAACTGGATTTGCTATCGGGGGGTGCTCCCTGCCAGTCATTTAGCTATGCGGGCAAGCGCTTAGGACTAAAAGATATTCGCGGCACCATGTTTTATCATTATGCCACCTTTCTTCATAAGCTTCAGCCGAAGATGTTCCTGTTTGAAAATGTAAAAGGCTTGCTTTCGCATGATGAAGGCAGAACATATAAAACGATCCTTGGTATTTTTGAAGACGAGGGATATGTTACTATTCATAAAGTGCTTAACGCATGGGATTTTGGAGTTCCACAAAAAAGGGAACGTTTAATAAGCATAGGCATCCGCAAGGATTTGCTCGATAAGTGTCATTTCAGCTTCCCGAAGGAACATGATTATAAACCCGTTGTCCGTGACATCAAACTTGACATAGACCCTGATGGGGAACACTGTGCCCGATATTCTCAAAACAAAACATGCGTTTTTACTTTAGTTCCTCCTGGTGGATATTGGAGGGATATTGATCCGTCAATAGCAAAGGCATATATGAAGACCTGCTGGAACATGGGCG
>CAYPAH010000083.1:0-8751 GCA_964408655.1 uncultured Oscillospiraceae bacterium
GGAGCCTTGCTTATAATGTTTGCGGGCGCTTTCAAAAAGCTTAGAAACTCATATATCTCGCTGACCGTCAAATCTCCAATGGGATTGAAGTCATACGCGCCGTCGCCCCATTTGGTGAAATATCCCATATATGCCTCGCTGCGGTTTCCAGTTCCCGCAACTATACGGTTTTCAGATGCAGCCGTCATATACAGCGTTATCATCCTAAGACGGGGCGCGATATTTGCAAGCGCCGCGCCGTTAAGCTTAACAGCGCCTTCAGCGGCTCGTATCATGCTTTCGCGGCAGTTGCTAAGGTCTATCGTGCGCGTTTCGATATCAAACTGCTTCGCCACAGCCAGACCGTCCTGCATATCCTCACCGAAGTTGCGCGAAGACTGGCAGGGCATGATAATGCCAAGAGTGTTTTCGCAGGCCATTTTGCAGAGAATGCCGACAAGCGCACTGTCCTTGCCGCCGCTGTTGCCATATACTATTCCATCCGCCTTGCTTTCAGCAAGTATGGAACGAATGAAGCCTATGCGCTTTTCAAGCTCCGTTTGATAATCACGCATATATAAAAAGCCGCCTTTCTGCAATTAAAGCTATAATAAAAACCTATATTAAGCATTCCGCTTGACGAGAAGCCGGTATGCACGCCAGATTTTGGGAAACAGGTCAAAACATTGATCTGCTCAGTAATATATTATCCGATTATGTTAGTTCGGGCAAGGCTGTTTGTCAAGAAAAAATACTCGAAAATTTCTGTTGACATGCAGAAGCGCCGGTGATAAAATGCACTCTATTGTTTTTGTTTGAGGCGCTGCGGGTTTGAACCGCGGCGCCTCACCCGTTAAGGCTAGTGCATAGTTATAACGTTATAATTTTTTATTATGGAGGTAAGCATATGTCAGTACCGGAACTGTTTGGAAGCATGGTTTTCAACGACGCGGTTATGAAAGCAAAGCTCCCGCGCGAGACCTACAAGGCGATGCAGAAGGCTGTTCGCGACGGAAAACGTCTCGACAATGAAGCGGCGTCCATCTGCGCCAACGCCATGAAGGACTGGGCGATAGAGCTTGGCGCGACCCACTACACGCACTGGTTCCAGCCTATGACGGGTATAACGGCTGAAAAACACGACAGCTTCATTTCTCCAACGGATGACGGACGGGTGATAATGGAATTTTCGGGGAAAGAGCTGGTTCAGGGAGAACCCGATGCGTCGAGCTTCCCCTCGGGGGGACTTCGCGCCACATTTGAAGCAAGAGGATATACGGCCTGGGACCCAACATCTTACGCCTTCATAAAGGATAAGATCTTGTGCATACCCACGGCCTTTTGTTCTTATGGGGGTGAAGCGCTGGATAAAAAGACCCCGCTGCTTAGATCAATGGATGCGCTCAATAAGCAGGCTATGCGAGTTTTGCGCTGCTTTGGCAACGACGAAGTAACGGGCGTGAGGGCGACTGTCGGCCCCGAACAGGAATATTTTTTGATAGACAAGGCGATGTATCAAAAGCGTAAAGATCTTCGTTTTACGGGAAGAACGCTCTTTGGAGCCATGCCTCCGAAGGGGCAGGAGATGGAGGATCATTACTTCGGTTCCATCCGCCCGCGTGTTGCCGCTTATATGCATGAGCTGAACGAAGAGCTTTGGAAGCTCGGCATACTCGCAAAGACCGAGCATAATGAGGTCGCGCCTTCACAGCATGAGCTTGCGCCTATATTCACAAGCGTAAATATCGCGGCCGATCATAATCAGCTTACTATGGAAATAATGCAGAAGCTGGCCGAAAAGCACGGACTTGTCTGCCTTCTGCATGAAAAACCCTTTGACGGAGTGAACGGGAGCGGCAAGCATAACAACTATTCGCTTTCTACCAGCAGCGGCATAAACCTGCTTGAACCGGGCGAAACTCCGCATGAAAACGCGCAGTTCCTGCTTTTCCTCTGCGCGGTGATAAAGGCTGTGGATGAATATCAGGATCTTCTGCGCATAAGCGTCGCTACCGCCGGCAACGATCACAGACTTGGCGCTAACGAAGCGCCTCCGGCTATAGTGTCTATGTTTGTGGGCGATGAGCTTGCCTCGGTTCTTGAGGCGATAGAGAACGACGCTCCGTGGGATGCAAAGGAAAAACAGATCATGCGCGTGGGCGCTCACGTTCTTCCGCGTTTTCCAAAGGACTCGACAGACCGTAACAGGACTTCGCCCTTTGCCTTCACCGGCAACAAGTTCGAATTCCGTATGCCGGGTTCGTCGCTTTCTATATCCGGCGTAAACGTTGTATTAAACACGATAGTAGCGGAATCGCTCAGGCAGTTTGCGGATAGACTTGAAGCCGCACAGTCCTTCGATTCTGAGTTGCACGAGCTTATACGCGATGTTATTCGTAAGCATAAGCGCATTATTTTCAACGGTAACGGATATGACGAAGCATGGGTTAAAGAGGCGGAAAGGCGCGGACTGCTCAATCTTCGCACAACGCCGGACTGCCTGCCGTATTTTCTGCATGATAAAAACCTGCGCCTTTTCACCGGGCACGGCGTTTTCACGGAAAAAGAAATGCGTTCGCGCTATGAGATATTGATGGAAAGCTACTGCAAGGTGATCCATATTGAAGCGCTGACCATGCTCGATATGGCGAGAAAAAGTATTTTGCCCGCCGGCGCGGCATATGCCAAGGCGCTTTCTGTGAGCATAAACGCAAAAAAACAGGCAGCGCCCGCGGCTGATTGCAGCTATGAAGCGCAGTGCATCATAAAGATATCCGAGCTCTGCTCCAAAGCATACTCGGCCGCGGAAAAGCTTGAAGAAGAGAGCACAAAGGCCGAAAAGCTTGAAACGGACGCCTACGCCGCGGCCTGTCGCGACAGACTGCTGCCCATGATGGCACAGCTTCGCTCGGCGGCGGATGCGCTGGAAACGATATGCTCGGAGGAATATTGGCCGTTCCCCAGCTACAGCGAGCTGATGTTTGGCGTATAAAATTAAGGAAGAGTAAGGCGGAGGGATAAATATGGCGAAGTTTATTTTTGTTACGGGCGGAGTCGTTTCCGGCTTGGGAAAAGGCATTACTGCGGCTTCTCTTGGAAGGCTGCTAAAGGCGAGAGGCTTAAAGGTGGCCGCGCAGAAGCTCGACCCATATATCAATGTCGATCCGGGAACCATGAGCCCGTATCAGCACGGCGAGGTTTATGTTACCGAGGATGGCTCAGAGACGGATCTTGATCTTGGGCATTATGAACGCTTTATCGACGAGGATCTGAACCGTTATTCAAATCTGACCTCGGGCAAGGTTTACTGGAACGTGCTCAACAAAGAGCGCAGAGGCGAATACCTTGGACAGACCGTGCAGGTGATACCTCATATTACTGACGAGATAAAAAGCTTTATTTACTCCCTTCGCGATAAGACCCGAGCCGATATTATCATAACCGAGATAGGCGGCACTACGGGAGATATCGAAAGCCAGCCCTTTCTTGAGGCGATCCGCCAGATCGCGGCGGAGGCCGGCCCCCATAACGCCATATTTATCCACGTTACGCTGGTCCCCTTCCTTCGCGGCTCTGAAGAGCATAAATCAAAGCCCACGCAGCACTCGGTAAAAGAGCTGCAGGGCATGGGTATCAACCCTAATATCATTGTTCTCAGGTGCGACGAGCCGCTTGAAGAGGGAATATTTAATAAAATAGCTTTGTTCTGCAACGTAAAGAGCGATTGCGTTATAGAAAACATAACGCTGCCTTCGCTTTACGAAGCGCCGCTGATGCTTGAAAAAAGCCGTTTTTCAGACATTGTGTGCCGCGAGCTTGAAATAGAAGCGCCCGCGCCCGAGCTTGGCGAATGGCGAAAAATGGTGGCTCGCATATATGCTGAAAAAAAGGAGCTCAGCATTGCTCTCGTTGGGAAATATGTGCAGCTTCACGACGCTTATCTTTCCGTGGCCGAAGCCTTGCGTCATGCCGGATATGAGATAGGCGCGGAAATAAAGATAAAATGGGTGGACAGCGAAACGATCAACGCGGAAAACGCGGGCGAGGTCTTTGCCGAATGCGACGGCATACTCGTGCCGGGAGGATTTGGCAGCAGAGGGATAGAGGGCAAGATATGCGCCGCGCGATATGCGCGCGAGAATAACGTGCCTTATCTGGGGATATGCCTTGGTATGCAGATAGCCGTCATCGAATTTGCCCGCAACGTTTGCGGATATCAAAGAGCAAATTCGGGGGAATTCGATCCTCAGGCGCCGCAAAAGGTGATAGATTTCATGCCAGATCAAAACGACCATATGGCAAAGGGCGGCACAATGCGCCTTGGCGCTTATCCCTGCAATATCGTTTCAGGGACATTGCTCCAACGCTGCTATGGCCTTTCTGAAACGAGCGAGAGACATCGCCACCGTTATGAGTTCAACAATGACTTTCGCAAGGAAATGGAAGCGCGTGGCCTGCTCATCGGCGGAACCTCGCCGGATGGAAACATAGTAGAAACTATCGAGCTGCCGCAAAACGATTTTTATATAGGCGTTCAGTATCATCCCGAGTTCAAGAGCCGTCCTAACAGAGCTCATCCTCTTTTTCTGGGCTTTATAAAGGCCGCCGAAAAGAGAAAAGGACAATAAAGCGCAAGAGAAAGCCTACTTTCTTTGGTGACAAGCCCTCGGGGTATTGATATATAATAGAGAAAACACGGCTGTTATCATATCAATATTTGTGAGGTAATCTATATGCGCATGAAGGAGATAAAAAAGGCAAGAGTAGGCATTTACAGCGCGGGACTAAAAGCATACTGGTCGCAGTTTGAAGGCCTGCACGACAGGCTGATAGGCTATAATCAGTTTATAGCCGGTAAGATAGGCAAAAACGCGGAGGTCTATAATTTCGGACTGGTCGACGACGAGTTCAAAGCTCGCGCCGCCGGAGAATATTTCAACGAGAATCAGGTGGATATCATTTTTGCGCACAGCGCGACCTATTTTACCAGCGCTGTCGTTCTTCCCGTGCATCAAATATGCAAATCTCCAGTAATAATGTTGAATTTGCAGCCGGCGCCGGCTATGAACTATGCAAAGACCGGTACGGGCGAATGGCTTGCGCATTGTGTCGGCTGTCCTGTGCCAGAGGCGGCAAACGCCTTTGAGCGCGCGGGAATAAAGCTGCATATTGTGAACGGCTTGCTTGGCCTTGAAAAAACGCCGGATATCTCCGTGGCCGACGAAGTCACATGCGATATGCCTCAGGCGAAGCGCGCGTGGAAGGAGATAAACGAATGGGTAATGGCGGCATCGGTGAAACGTACGCTGCAATATGCCCGATTTGGCTTCCTTGGCAATAATTATTGCGGGATGCTCGATATGTATTCCGATTTTACCATGCTTCAAGCTCAGCTTGGCTTGCATGTTGAAATATTGGAAATGTGCGATCTTAACCGCTCGCTGCAAACAGTTACCGAGTCTGAGATAAAAGAAAAGCAGCGCCTTGTTGAGACTTTTTTCCAGATAAGCGGCGATTCTCCCTCCGATCCTATAGCTAAAAAGCCTACTAACGAGCAGCTTGACTGGGCGTGCCGTGTGGCGGTGGCGCAGGAGAAGATGGTGAAGGAATATGATCTTGACGCGCTTTCATATTATTATCACGGCGCGGAGGATAACGCTTATGAAAGGCTGCAAAGCGGATTTATTGTAGGTCACTCGCTTTTGACCGCCGCGGGAATTCCCTGCGCTGGCGAAGGCGATATAAAGACCTGCGTAGCCATGAAGATATGCGACACTTTGAAAACGGGCGGCAGCTTTACGGAGATAGTCGCAATGGATTATCCACATAACACGATGATACTCGGTCACGACGGCCCCTTCCATATATCCATTTCCGAAGGGAAGCCTATGCTGCGCGGAATGGGCGTATATCACGGCAAGCGCGGCAGTGGAGTTTCGGTGGAAGCGGCGGTCATCCCCGGACCTGTTACGACCCTTGGACTTACTCAGCTTTCAAACGGCAAGCTGCGCATGATCGTAAGCGAAGGCGAAGCAAAGCGCCTGCCGATACTCACCATCGGCAACACTCAGACGCATGTGGATTTCAACATGGATCTCGATGAATATATGGACGAGTGGTTCAAGGCGGCGCCTACGCACCATTGCGCCATGAGCGTCGGCCATAACGCCGCGCTATTTGACAAGACGGCGGAGCTGATGAACATTGATTATGTGAAAGTTGGAAAATAAAACCTGAAATCAAAAGCGCCTGAGGAAGATCAACCTGCCTCGGGCGTTTCTGGTTTTGGCATCGTTTCGACTTTGGGATGGTGCGGAAAACGGTGTTTTTTTGCAAATATCCAATAGATGGGCAATATCACGGGGAAATAAGCATAAGCGAGCGCGCCAAAGCCCTCGCCAAGAGTGCCGAGAGGGCCGGAACAGGCGACGCACCATGGCACGATAGATGCGAGAACGCTGACGCTGTTTGCTATATCTATGGAAAGCTCCTGCCTTGAAGCTCCACTTTTATCATATATCGGGCTCCAAAGCTGAGAGGACATTATTATGGCGATAGTCTGGTTACAAAAAAGCATACACATCGCAATGCCATACAGCGAAAGCGAGGGAAAAAGGCCAAGCTTATCAGATAGCCTTTCGGCTCCTCCGCGAAGCTTATCCAGCGTGTGCGTGCCCTCAAATATGCCCGCAAAAGTGCCCGCGAGAGTAACCATGCATATAGGTTGAAGCATAGAGCGTATGCCGCCTCCGCCAAACACATGCCCGATAAGGGGGTCTGGGCTTTCAAAGCCTAAAACGGCTATTCTTAAAAGCTCCACAATGCCGGTGCCCTGCAAGGCTATGGATATTGTGGCCGCGCTTATCACGCTAAGAAGCATACACCATATTATCGGCAGATTGAATAGCGGCAATATCAGCATTATTGCCGCGGGAATAAGCGTCCATAGTGAAATGTCGAAGGCAGAGCTGATAGACTGTGTGATCGATATATCCACATTTTGCAAGGGATGCCGCGTTGAAAGAAAAGCATAGATCGCAAGCGTGATGATATAAGGAATAAGTCCAGTATTGAACATTAGCTTTACGTTTGTGTTGATATCGGTGTCCGTTACCGCCGCTACCAGATTGGCGCATGAAGAGCTGGGCGCCGCGCGGTCACCAACGTATTCGGCCGCTAAAACAACGCCTGCTGTAACGGTGGTATTTACGCCGCTGCTGCGGGCAATCGCCATAAAAATAACGCCCAGAGTTCCGGCAACACCAAAGCTTGTTCCCAAAGCATAGGCCATCAGGCTGCAAAGCAAAAATACCGTAAGCAAAAACCATTGCGGAGTGATAGCGCGAATGCCGAGTGAAATAAAGCTTGCAATGGTGCCGCTGCTGCGCCACAAGCCGGTGATTATGCCGATAATAACGAGTATACGCAAAACGATAAGCGAGCGTTTGCTGCCATGCCATGACATTATCAAAAGCTGTTTTAGCGAATATCCGTTGATAAGACCCGCTGTGATAAACAGAAAAAAGCCCAGTATCAGCGCATATAAAAGCGGATAGCCAAGAAAAAGGCAAAGCAGCGTAGCTGCGAAAAATAGGGCGGTGCATATAAAAAAGGCCATGCTTTACAGCTTTCTGAGCACAAGCTCGGTGCAGCCCGGATTATTACCCTGAGAAACGGAATGAACCTGAGGATGATCCCTGTAATCTTCAGAGATCATGTTTTTTATGGCGCTGCCTTGATTGCAGCCGTGTATCAGCCGCAGACGGTAAGCTCCGCCCGCTCGCCTAAGCGCCGCGTCTATCGCCACTCTTGCCTGATATACGGTTTTCCCGTGCAGATCAAGCGTGATTACCGATTCGGTTTGCATCGCCTTAAAACAAGCCTTTCCTAAAGTCTTGAGCTATTATAACGCAGCGCCGCAGGATAATGCAACTTAAGCATTTCCCACTTTATATGCCTAACCCGATATCTGCGCGGCGGCGCTTGGCGCGCTCTCCTTTTTTGCTCCTGATACCAGCAGTATGCCTTTTATCGGTCTGTATTTGTCGCGGCTCACCAATTCCTCACGGAGCAACTTGCCGTCAGAACTGTAATATTGTTTATACGTTTCGCTTATGCTTCCCGGGCGGGATTCACGCTTTCGCAGCGTTTGTCCCGCAGGCAGGGATCTGTCCGTCTGTATTTCATCTCCGGGATCCGCTATGCTCTCCACCTTCTCCGAGCGCAGGCGAATATATATGCCGTCGCTTCGCGCCCGACCGAATAGGCGCACTGTGACGGTCTCCTTCTCTGTGTTCACAAGGGCGGAAATATAGATCGGGCTTTGCGTCGTGTTGATAAATTTAAAGTTTGGCCCGCCTGTAGAGATGGTCGCATCGCGCCCGATATCTATATAACCAAGCGGCCATGAATGGTGCGAACGCTCCGCGATTTCCAGGTCGGCCAAAAGCACCGCGTTATAAAGCGTGGTGCTCACCTGACAAACGCCCCCGCCGTATTCCTGAACATAGCTGCCCTGACGTATGGCAGTGGCTTCCCGCCAGCCGTTTTCTTCATTTCGCGCTCCAAGCGCAGCGTTCATGTCAAAAACCCCGCCGCTTTCAAGTCTTTGGCCATCTATCAGTCCGGCCGCTTTTTTCATATTATAAACGCGGTTTTTAACGCCATAGTTTCCTTTGGCAAAGGAAGTGGAAAATTCGGACAAAAGCTGCGTGTCGGCCTTTGCGTTTTCCAATGTATAATCGGCTGGTATTTGGCTGACGAGCGCCTGTA
>CAYPAH010000084.1:0-2025 GCA_964408655.1 uncultured Oscillospiraceae bacterium
TATGCAGCCAGTGCGGCTCTGCGCTTTTGAAGCTGAAACTCTCGCCCCGGCGAACGCGGTATTTGCGCCCGCCAAGATGCAATATCGCCGTGCCGGAAAGCACATGCCCGAATTCTTCGCCCTCGTGAGGATCGTCCGAAGCTGTGCTGCAGCCGCCCTGCAAGGTGACGAGTATGGGCTCTATCGCGTTTTTCTGCGCGTTAGGCACGAGCCAGCGCACAGTATAGCCGGCTTCATCGGTCTTAACGAACACATCGTCCTGAGTGAAGATGACCTTATCCTCCGTCTCAGCGGCGAAGAAATCCGAAAGGTCAGTGCCCAGCGCCTCAAGGATATCCATGAGCGTCGCGATAGACGGCGAGTTCAAATCGCGCTCAAGCTGGGATATAAAACCCTTGGAAAGCTCGGTCCTCGCGGCAAGCTCTTCCTGAGTGAGCCCCAGACGTATGCGCCTTCTCTTGATCTTGTCGCCAATGTCTATCATTTCCGCCCCTTTCGTTTCGCTTTTCATAAGCATAAAACTAAACTCCAAGTTTACTATATGAAAACCACGGTAATAATAAACTTAAAGTTTACCATTCGTAAACCGCCATGCATGATTAAAACACGTTTCGTCAATATTGTCAACATAAAAAGCGTCTTAACAGGCCTTAACGGGCGCTTTTGCCCTTAGGCCGTCAAAAAAAGCCCCGAAGGGCTTTTTTGTGCTTTCGTATTTTTCTTGTGAAGGATATACGCCTTACAGCAGAGCCGTTATCGCGCAATAAATGAGGGAGGCGCACATGACTATGTCGCAGGGCAGGCGGTATTTTGCGTAAAGCTTCTTTATCGCCGTGCCGAAGGCCGTCCAAAGCAGCGTTGAAACTATCAACACCGCGGTAGAGGCGAGGCTCCAAAGCACTATTGCCGAGAACGCGCGGCTGTGCGGAATAACATATATAGAAAAGATCGACAGGGCGTATATCCAGCTTTTAATGTTCAGCACCTGCAAAAGTATGCCGTCGCGATAGCTTGAGCCCTCCTCCGCTTTGACGCTCTCTTCTTCATCGCTATCGCCGCTTTCCGCCTGCTTTTTGCTTTCCTTTATTCCGGAAATAAGTATATGTATTCCAAGATATGCCATATAAGCGGCTCCAAGCCATTTAAGATACGGCACTATTCCCGGTATAACGGCGGCCAGCGCAAGATTCAAAAGCCCGCAAAGCAGCATCTTCACGCAAACGCTCGCCATGCTGCCGATTATGAAGCGCCTTGCGCCCTTCATGCCGTATCTTGCGCCAAGATACATCGCCATAAGGTTGTTAGGACCCGGCGTTATGCCTCCCACGATCATATAGATCATTATTCCAGCGATATCCATAGCCTTTCCTTTCTTTAGATCAGGACTGTGTTTTTATAGTGCCGCGTTCATAGGCGGCAAGCAGATCCTCAAGATCCTTTAAGCTTCCGCGTATTCTCTCGCCCTTGTCCGTGTCGCTCACGAGCAGCCTTCGATCCATCTTCTCAACAATAAAGCTGTGCGAGGTGATGTCCTCCTCCTCGCGTATCACATGCTCCCGCGAGGTAAATGGCTCATGCGAGGCTATGTGTATATCATGCGAGCCGAAAAACATCGTGTAGCCCGCTATGCCCGTGGTCTTTTGATAAGCCCGGCAAAAACCGCCGTCAATGACCACAAGCCTTCCGTTGGCCTTGCGCGGGTCCTCCCCGTCCTTGGCTTTGACCGGTATATGGCCGTTGACTATGCGGCTCCAAGGCTTATCAAGGCCGAATTCTTCGAGTATGCGGCGGCAGTAATCTTCATTATTATAATAGTCGTAATAAGCGTTCTTCGGCTCTTTCCATGTGTCCTCTTCAAGAAGGAGCGCGCGCTCAAAGGTCTTTATTTCGCTGCGTCCGAATATGGGAGAGTTGCGTCCGCACCAGAGGAACCACAGAAAATCGCTTCCCTCGTTGCGCGCGTCGGAGCCCTCAGGCGAAAAATAGCCCTGTCTCGCCATACGGTCGGCATAGTTTAGAAAAACG
>CAYPAH010000084.1:2035-8705 GCA_964408655.1 uncultured Oscillospiraceae bacterium
TCGTTCTGCCGCCCATGTCGAACTTCATAAAGCTGCCGTCGGCCTCGGTGGGTATGCAGCCGTGATAAAGCAGGTTTCCGTTACAGCGGCGGTATATGCTGCCGTTATCATAAAGAAAGCGCGCGTGGGACTGAAGCTTTTCGCTGCGCATGAACGAAGCGCAAAGCTGATCCATAAGCGCCCGCTCCTGACGATTAAGCGCGCTGGGGTCTTTTTTATCTATGGTAGGGAAGCTTTTATCCCTAAGCTGATATGGAACTCCGCCTATCTCGATAGTATAATCGTCCCAGTTCACCCGCGAGAGCATATCCCTGTCTTCCATGAGATATTCCGGACGTCTTCGCACCATCTGCCCCTCAAGCTTAAAGAGTATGACGCTTATCGCCTTATGCATCCGCGCATAAAGGTGCATGTCTCTTGGCTTATATCTTTCCTCAGGCAGCTTTCGCGGCTCGAAGACCGGCGCCTCGCCATAGGTCTCGCTGGCAAAAAGCGCCAGCGGCAAAAGATTTATGCCGTAAGCGTTTTCCAGCATATCAAGATTATCATACTGAACGCAGTTTTTCACAGCCGCGGCCACACATGCGGGATTGCCTGCCGCCGCGCCCAGCCACAAAACGTCGTGATTGCCCCACTCGATATCCGCGTTATGATAGGTTATAAGATGGTCAAGGATAACGTCCGCATGGGGCCCGCGGTCAAAAATATCGCCCACTATATGAAGCCTGTCGACCACCATCCGCTTGATAAACTCAGCAAAGGCTATGATAAGCTCCTCCGCGCTGTCGGTCTCGACAACGGCGGCAATGATATTTTCAAAATAGCGTTCTTTCTCCCTTATGCCTTCGGTAGAAAGAAGCTCTTCCATTATATATGAGGAATCTTCGGGAAGCATCGCGCAGATATACGAGCGCGAATATTTTGAGGCGACGTTCACGGCCACCCGTATCATGCGGTGCAAGGTGACCCTGTACCAGTCGCAAATATCCTTTTCGCGCTGTCGCGCTTCAAAAAGCTTTTCCTCGGGATAATAAATAAGAGAGGCGAGCGACCTGCGCTCGCTCAAGGTGAGCGAATCTCCGAAGGTCTCGTCTATCTTCACATAAACAGCTCCGGAGCCGTTATTGAGGATATGCAGAAAAGCCTCGTGCTCCCCGTGAATGTCGCTCATAAAATGCTCCGTGCCCTTGGGCAGATTCAATATCGCGCGCAGCTTTATCATTTCGGCGCGCACAGATTGAATGCTCGGATATTTGGTTGAGAGAAGCATTAAAAAACGGTTGTCGCGCGTAAGTTCCATATTTCCCCCTTGGCTCTTATTGTTGAGCCTTGCTGTTTTTGCGAAGAGCAAAAGTCATTATGACAAGCCCGCACACCAGAACCGCCGGAAATATCGCCGCCGAGAGCAGCCCCGTGTGCAGATCGTC
This sequence comes from uncultured Oscillospiraceae bacterium, assembly GCA_964408655.1. Classification (GTDB taxonomy): domain Bacteria; phylum Bacillota; class Clostridia; order Christensenellales; family CAG-138; genus JAQVRG01. The sequence continues at coordinate 3,463 of CAYPAH010000084.1, forward strand.
CCCATGAGAGGCCGACACCATTCCGATAAGCGCGGGGCCAAGCGAGCAGCCCACATCTCCGCCAAGAGCAAGGAGCGCAAACATTCTCGTTCCGCCGCCCTTTATCGATTTTGAGGCGAGGCTCAATGTCCCCGGCCAGAACACGCCCACGGAAAGGCCGCAAAGTCCGCAGCCGGCAAGCCCAAGGATCGGGCTTGTCGAAAGCGAAGCGAGCAGATAGCTCGTTATGCAAAGAAGGCCGCTTAAAAGTATCGCTCTTAGCACCGGCAGTTTTTCGCTGTTTCGCGAATACCACCAGCGCGCAAAGCCCATCAATATCGCAAAGGAGCATGGACCCGCAAGGTCTCCCGCTGTTTTGGATATACCAAGCCCCGCCTCCGCAAAAGCCGAAGCCCACTGGCTCATGCCCTGCTCGGCGGCGCCGCTGCAAAGCATTATCAGAAAAAGCAGCCAGAACATCCCGTTCGAGAGCAGCTTCACCCCGCTCACCGGCTCCTGCTCATCCTCAAGCGTGCGAATTGGCACGCGCGAAAAGAGATATGCGTTGAAAAGCGGCAGCAAAGCCCAAATGCAGGCGAGTATTCGCCAGTTTTCTATTCCGAAGATGGCGAAAAATATCGTAGAACCAAGGATGACGAGCACGCAGCCCCAGCAATAAAACGAATGCAGCAGGCTCATCGCGGCCTCCTTGCGCTCGCCGGGGCAGGCTTCGACCATCGGGCTTATCATTACCTCGATCATGCCGCCGCCTATGGCATAAAGCATCACCGCAATAAAAAGTCCGGCAAAGGCGTCCTTAAACAGATATGGCAGCACCGACACGGCCACGAGCCCCAGCGCGCAAAAAATATGAGCTATGACCGCCGCTGTGCGATACCCGATACGGGGTATCAGCCGCACCGATATCAGATCTACCATTAGCTGCATGAAAAAATTGATGCTGACCAAAAGCGCTATCTTATCGAGCGATATCCCAAAGCCGCGCTGAAAGGTCAAAAACAGCAGCGGAAGAAAATTATTGACGACAGCCTGTGTGATGTGGCCAAGATAACATGCGGTAATAGTGTGGTTAAAGCCGTATTTTCCGCGCAAGCCGAACTTACCCCCTTGTCAGCAAAAAAAATCGCGTATCACGCGATCATTATAGCATATCTGTTTCAAGCTGGCTATCGGCTTGTTATTCGCTTTTTCCCTCGTTCCATACCTCTGACCAGAGGGGGCTGAAATAAGGATCGGCCTTTGCATAGGGGCGCAGGCTTTCATAAATGCGCTGCCGTTCCTTTTGAGTGGGCGTTTGGCTTTGCGTCTCGGCGGCAAGCCTCACCGAGGGCGAAACGACGTTCGTCCTTCCGCGCCGCATAAGGCGCAGGCAAAGCTCCGCCGCCGCTCCCGCCGATCCCACTGTCTCGTCAAAGCAGCCCGCGCCAAAGAATGTCTCTGATCTTATCATTATGCACTCGCCCCTGAGCATGGCCGAGGCGCGAAGAGAAGCGGCCGTCCATGGCAGATTTTCAAGAAGATCGCGCGATATCATCGGCTCCGCAAGCGGCGACCCGTTCGTGTCAAAGCAGCGGCAGCCGGCGGCGCCCACGCCGTCACGACAGGCGATCTCCATAAGCGGAACGAGAAAACCGGGCGTAAGCAGCTCGGTCCCCGAACGAAGGAAAAGCAGATAAGGGCTTCTGGCGTTGAGCGCGCCGTAGTTCCAAAGTGAGGGCAGATTGTCTCCCTTTGCGTGCAATATCTGCGCCGCCCTGTTTGCGCGAAGAAGATCGTAATATCTCAGCGTTTCAAGATCCTCCGTGCCGTGATCCACCACGATTATGCGGTAATGGGGATAAAGCGCGTTATTCTCTATGCTCTCAAGCAGTCGTCTAAGCTTTGCAAGCTCGTTTTTATTCGGCACGATAATGGCCACATATTCGTTTTTGAGCGAGGGAACGCGAATGCGAAAAGTATTGCCGCATGTGTCGCCTACCGCGTATCCCTTCTGGCGTTTTGCCTTTATATAAGCGTCTATCGCGGCGCGGCCGTCTCCATCCTTGATATGCGGAAGCGACTCGCGGGAGAGCAACACGCGGCCTATATGTTTGGCTTTGCCGCACAGGCGTGCGCATCTTAAAGCATATGCATAAGCGGCCGCTTCATCCCACGCGGCAAGCCCGCCCGCAAGCTCGTCAAGCTCCCTTCTTACGAGCATCGGCCTGCCTATGCAGTTGCGGCTGAGCAGGTCTATCTCGTTAAGAGGCGCTTTGAAATGCGGGTCGCTGCGCGTTTTTTTATCGCAAATATCCTCGTCGGCATATATGAGATCGGGACGCTCGTCCTCATCATCCCCGCTCAGCGCCGCGGCCATATAAAGCAGCGCGTCCTTGTGAAGCTTATCTCCCTTGAAAAGATAAAGGATGTAGTCCGCGCTGCTCTTTGCGCTCTCGCGAATAAGCGCGCGCTTCGGATAGCTTTGCTCGTCAAGAGCCTTATCCGGCACACCCTCCTGCGCTATCACATCAATGCAGGGACAGTAAGCGGGCAGCGGCGGCGCTTTTTCATCATCGCTCCTGCTCAGCCACGTGGCATAGCGGCGGTTATATTCATTTGACGCCGCGGGAAAAACAAGCGCCGGACTTTGCCCGGCGCTCGCGAATAAGCTGATTAAGCTTGCAAGAAGGCTTTCTCTCATGCCGTTATTTTGTGCAGGCATGAGCGCCCCTATTCCGCCTCAGCAGATTTCCGGCTCGTTAAATTCCTCATCCGTTACGCTTATCTTCCTGATAACGACGGGCTTCTTGGGACGATCCGAAAAGTCCACATCCACGGCGGCTATTTCGTCCACCACCTCTATGCCCGAGACCACCTCGCCAAAGGCCGCATACTGTCCGTCAAGATGCGGAGAATCGGCGTGCATGATAAAAAACTGAGAACCCGCGCTGTTGGGGTTCATAGAGCGCGCCATAGAGATAACTCCCCGCTTATGCCTGCGCTCATTTTTTACCCCGTTGGATGAAAACTCTCCCTTGATGCCGTAGCCGGGGCCGCCGGTACCGTTGCCCTTGGGGCAGCCGCCCTGTATCATAAAGCCCGGTATCACGCGGTGAAAGCACAGCCCGTCATAAAAGCCCTTGCTTGCAAGCGTCAAAAAGTTGTTCACCGTGTTCGGCGCGGCCGCTCTATCCATTTCAAGAGTGATAAGGCCTCCGTTTTCCATTTCGATAGTTACCATTTATTTTGCTCCTTTATTTTTTATGTAAATAGCTGTATCGCCATACATCCGTAGAAATTGAACATTATCCCAAAGCCCATTATAACATATTCGTAATCTCTCGGCCTCCATTCGCCAAGGCTCAATATATAGCAAAGCGCAAGGGGCAGCATATCAACGCAATAGCGCGCGCCGAACTGCCAGCCGCCCAGGGTCTTATGCATACAGGTGAAGATGAGCATGGCAAGCATTGCCGCGAGCAGCGAAAGGCGGGTATATCTCAGCTCAGTCAAAGCCTTTTCATCCTTATCCTTTTTAAAGACCCGCCTTATCATTTGGATGAAAAGGAGGAGAAAAAGCGGATCGGCTATGTAAAACATAAAACCGTCAAAAAACGAAAAGCTCAGTCTGCCATCTTTTATAGTCACCGGACGCAAAAAGAGATTTTTGAGATTCCCCGGCAGATATCTGAGCGAAAACTGGCCGTGCTCCGAAGATGTGAACTCCGGCAGGTAGTTATGCCCGAATTCGAGCGGATCGCCAAATCTCAAATAATTCAGGCACATGTAAGCCGCCGCAACGATAACAGGCAGAACGAAGGCGGGCAATTGAGCTTTCAGGCTTTCTTTAAAGCTTTTTCCGCTTTTCATATCCTTTTCGGCAAAATAAACAAAAAGCGGCAAAAAGGCCAGCGCCGAAAACGGGCGGCAGCCCACCGCGAGAGAGACGAAAAGATATCCCAAAGTACGCTTTTCATAAAGCGCGCACAGCGCGGCCAGGCTTAAAAGCAGCAGATTATAGCCCTGCGCCTGAAACCACACGCCGCCGTTGGTGCTCATCCAAAGCATATTGCTTCCCCAAACATAGAAAAGCGCGCATATAAGCGAAGCCGCCCTGCGCATCCCCGCTTTTTTCGCGATAAAATACGCCGTTACGGAAGTGCCCATAGCTATGAGCATCATCAGAAAGTTGTTTGGCGTGGCCGCGCCGAAAATAAAAGTCAGCGGAAGAATAAAAAGAGATGGAACGGGAGGGAATGAAACATAATATTTGCCCTCATATATCGCCAGCTCCAGCCACGGATAATTTGCGCCAAGATCCAGCCTCCCCTCGCGCCACGAAAGCGCCTGAAGGGTATAGCTGTCCCAGTCTGAATGCAAAAAAAGCGTGCCGCCAAGAAGGTCATGCAGCAAAATATAGCCGAGCAGCATAACTATCAGCAGGCAGCATATGTCGCGGGCGCTTCCCTTCTTTGTTCTCATTTTATTATATTACCCTTCCCGCGCGGGTTTGAAAAGCCCCCATTAAATGCTCGTTTAAGCGCGGCACACAGCTCCCTCGCTTCGGATTTGTATGCTATACGCCTTCAAATTTGTACCTTATTCGCACGCTAAAAGAAATTCTTTTGTCGAGATTTGTCGAATATGCTCGCATCGCTTTACTACGCGAATGTGTTCTGATATACTATGCTCAAGCCGCGATTTTTTAAGAGTTCAATTTCATATTTATAATATACGGCTATATTATTTCTTTAATATCATTTTTTAATTATCTTTTTTTATTGTGCTTTTCGAGGAGGTCTCATGGAAACTGAAAGATACGCCGCTAAGATTTTGCGCCTGATCGGGATGTCCCCAAAATACAAGGGCTACTCTTACATTCTCTATATGCTGACCCTTGCTATAGAGGACTCGACCCGCACTCACAACATTTCGGCTCAGCTTTATTCTCTTGTGTGCGACCGCTTTCATGTGGCGCCGCAGCTTGTCGAGCGCAACATCCGTTTTGCGATACTGCGCACATGGCAGGCGGAGAGCAATGTAAGGATGCATCAGCTTTTTTGTGATTACGGCATCGACTATGTTCCGACCAATCGCGAGTTCATCTGCGTTATGACTGACTGCGCCTTTCACAAATCCTTTCCCACGGCAATACAGCTTTGCATGTGGTAAATCCTCGCCTTTACGGGGTATATGGCGAATTATCAGCTTGAAAAATGTAGAAAAATGCAGAATAAAGTCGAATAACTTTATTTTTTTATGCT
>CAYPAH010000085.1:0-8633 GCA_964408655.1 uncultured Oscillospiraceae bacterium
AAATGCTCTCCTTTTGTGTTGCGTCTGTTTGCTTTTATCAGTCCGCGGCGACGATGCGTCCCTGTCCGTAAGGCTCAGCATATTCTTCGCCGACTACGCCGCCGAGAGTATCGGTGATGTAGTTGATGAGCACCTGATTATCAAGCATGATGGAATCAAGCAGCAAGGTGTTGTCCTGGAACATGGTATAGCCGTCGCCTGCGTTCTTGAGCAGGTAATCGTGGCAGGCTACGGTATATGTCTTTTCAGGATCGATGGGCTCTTCGCCTACCATAACGTTTTCAACGCGGCGATCGCCGTCAACGGAGACGAACAGGCCGTTATCATCAAGCTGTACGCTTGAATCCGTCTTGGTGTTTATAGCGAAGCTGAGACCCGCGACCTGCAAGAAGCCGCCGCTCTCCTCGGGAGTGACTCTCACGCTCATTTCCAGCGCGTCCAGTATTTCCTGTCCGGTCGCTTCTACCATGCAAAGCGAGTTGCCAAAGGGATGAACATTAAGGATATCCTCATAGGTGATGTCTCCCGCCGCGATGCTCTTGCGAACGCCGCCGCCGTTGACGAAGGCTATATCAGCTCCGGACATCGCCTTATAAGCGTCGGCGCAAAGGTCGCCAAGGTTAGTTTCAGCGTTGCGGACGATACGCACATCCGTGCCCGGCTCGGTGATGGTGAGATCAACGTCCGTCTTGGCTACAACGGTCTTGAGGGTCTCGTCGAACTTCGCCTGAATATCCTTTATAAAGGTATCGGTTTCGGCGTCCTTATCCTCAAAGCCGGTAACAAGACCGGTAGAGATGTTGCCGTTGGCCTGAATAAGCGCCATGCCGATAGCGTTGAGCTTCGTGCCGGTGGAGGAAAGGAATACCCACTCCCCGTTGTTGTTCCTAACGCGCTCGCAGTCGATAACGCTGTGGGAATGTCCGTCAAGAACGATGTCTATGCCGTTGGTGTTGGCGATAACGTCGGTGGACATCCAGGGAGCGCAATCAGCGGTAATGCCAAGATGCGAGATCGCGATGACATACTGCGCGCCTTCCGCGCGAGCGTCGTCAACAGCCTTTTGCACCATGGAGTAGAGCGTTGATCCATCCGCATCCTGACCAAAGCCGTAGATGAACTCGCCGTTTTCATCCTGGAAATAAGCGGGAGTTGAAGAGGTCACGGTCTTGGGAGTGCTGATACCCACAAAAGCGACCTTAACGCCGTTGTATTCCTTGATGATATAAGCGTCAAGCACGGGTTCGTTGGTCTTTAGGTCGGTGAAGTTGGCGGAAACTATGGGGAAATCCGCCTGTTCTCTAAGCTCGAAGAAGCGATCCATGCCGTAATCGAACTCATGGTTGCCAACGGTCATAACGTCATAGCCAAGTCCGTTCATTATATCAATGATGTATGATCCGGTGGAAAGCGTGCCTATGGGAGCGCCCTGCACAGCGTCGCCCGCGTCAACGAGCGCAACATAGCAGTTGTCGTTTTCAAGCTGCTTTTTGAAAGCGGCAAGTCCCGCGTAGCCTATGGCGTCGTCAACGCCGCAGTGAATGTCGTTGGTATAAAGGATCACAAGATCCTTATCCAGCGCCGGAGCGGGTTCGGGAGTGGGCTCCGCCGTGGCTGCGGGTTCGGCGGGAGCGGCGGGTGCTGCCGCGGGAGCGCAGGCTGCAAGCAGCATACAAATCGCTACCAGCAAAAACAGTATCCTTTTCTTCATTTTGTTTTTTTCCTCCTAAGCGTTCGATCTATGTATTATATCGCGAAGCCCGCAAGGGCAAGCTCCACGTTATAATCAAGTTTCGGTCCCGTTCGGGCTGTGCGCCTCGTTGATAAAGGCGATGTATTCCCCTTCGGGAATGGGACGGCTGAAATAATAGCCCTGCAAATGGCGTATTCCCATTTCTGCAAGCGCCTCCGCCTGCTGCTGAGTTTCAACACCTTCGGCCACGATATCGCTTTTAAGGGAGATTATCATCCCCACCACGCTTCGAAGTATTATCCCGGGCTTCTCGCCGTTTTCTTCAAAGCACGGCCATATCGGGCTTTTATCTAGCTTGATAAGATCGTAGGCCGCTTCGGCTATCTGTGAAAGGTTTGAATATCCCGTGCCGAAATCATCCATTGAAAATCCGCAGCCAAGCTTGCGAAGGCGTTCCATATTCGCGCCGAGCTGTTCGCCGGGATTTACGGCGGCGGTCTCCGTTATCTCAAAATTCAAAAAGGACGGGGCGATATTATAGCGGTGCATTATGCGCCAGATAGCGTCGGGCAGCTCGGGATCGGAAGCCTGCACGCCCGAAAGGTTGACCTCGATATAAGAAACGCCCTTTTCCCATATGCGCTCTGAAGCCGCCATGGCGCACACCTTTTCAAGCACCACCTCGCCAAGCTGCGCGATAAGGCCGCATCTTTCCGCCTCGGTTATAAATTCATCGGGAGAAACAAAGCCGAGCGTTTTCATATCCTTCATGCGAACAAGCGCCTCCGCCGAGGAAAAACGCTTTGTTCTTGCGTCGTATATCGGCTGATATACCACGTTAAAGCCATCCTCGCTCAAGGCGTCCTTTAGCATTTGCTGCAATATCACGCTGCGTTTTTTCTCCGCAAGTATGGCTTCGTTTATCACTCTTACGCCCGTGCTCACGTTTTCTCTGTTATAAGCGAGGATAAAGTCCAGCGTTTCAAGAATGTCATGGCAGCTTTCGCCCATCAAGGCGCTTTTCAGTATGTCTATCCTGCCCTGAACGTGTATGTTCAGCCTTTCGCAGAAGGGGCGCTGCATACGAATGTGAAGCTGCTCGCATCTTTGCATTATCTCATCCTCTTCAAGCGTGGTCATAAGCATGAAAGCGCTGTTGTGATAACGAAAAACATCCGTTTCGAAAAGCTGCTTCGCAAAATCCGCCATTTCGCGAAGCGCTCCCGCCGTCGCGCTATAACCGCGCCTGTGGTTGAGCTCGCGCATATTATCTATAGAAATATTTACTATGTCGAATTTATTCTTTGAGGCAAGCGTCTCATCTATGGTCAGCACCATTGCGCGGCGGTTGAAGCAGTCGCTCTCGGCGTCTATATGCTCCCGCGGATTTTCAAGCGCAAAATAGGTGTATAGCACCATAAGCATCACGGCCACGTTTGATATAAGCAGTCCGGGATGGCGGAATTGAATGACGGCCGCCACCATCCAGATAAGCGTTGAAGCGTGTATGGCAAGGCGCACGGGGCGCGAGACCAAAGCGCGATGTATGATAATGGCTATATTGCTTGCGAGCATATAAAGAGTGAGGCAGGCATAAAGAGCATCCACCGCCAAGCCGTATGAATAGGCGGAAACGCCGTCGTTGAAATAATAGATCTCCCCGAACACAGCCATAACAAGCGCGATCACAAGGGGCAGAGCAAAAACATATTTCACCCATTTACGCATATATGCCTTGCGGTGGCTGAGAGAGAGCACATATGAAAACTGACAATAGATAAGCCCTTCGAGAGTGCTGAGAAACACGGCGTGAGCAAAACGGTTCACAACGGGCGAAAGCTCATTCATGTGAGTTATAGTATAAACTGAGAAGATATCAGCTAATATATTGAAAAATGAGAGAAATATAAAAACGTCATAGATCTTTGACGATTGAAGCTTGAGTCTTCTATTATGAGAAAACAGAACGAGGATGACCCCCAGCACCAGGCCCGACACGATCTGCAAATAGATGTGTGAAGTAAACAAAAAGGCGCTCCCCTTCCTTATTACTAATATGTTTCTATGTTAGCATTTATCGTATATTTTTGCAAGAAATGAGGCCGCTCGAAAAGAGATAATATAAAGAATCTTTTTTTTGCTATAATTGTAAAAAACAGTAATGTCAGCGGCGTTTCGCCGCACCTTGAAAAGGAGAATGAAAATGAATTGCAAAAACTGTGGGAGCGAACTGCCCGAGGGCAGCAAGTTCTGCACCTCCTGCGGACAGGCAGTAACGGCCGAAGAAACGCCGCAGCAAGCTCTTTATGAATCGAAAGGCGAAGGAAATTACAGTCCCGCGCCTAAAAAGAAGCTCAAATGGTGGCTTGTCGCGCTTATCGTGCTGGCGGCTGTTTTGCTTGTTTTTCTTGTTATCGGCCTGCTTTCATCCGGAGACAGCGTTTCAGCCCCCGAAGCTGGCATTTCTGAGGAAAGCGGAGCGCCCGCTACCGTGGGCGGCGCCCTCGCTCCTTCCGAGTGGCTCGAAGCAGAAGCCCCGCACGAGGGAGCATCCGGCGCTGTTGAGAGCGTCGATATCAGCTATGACGGCCTTCGCGAGCCTTATACCCGTCTCAAGGGAAACGGAGAGGATATCGCTACCGTGATGGTATATATGATCGCCTCCGATCTTGAAACGGACTTTGGCGCCGCCACCGACGATCTCAATGAAATGCTCTATTCCGAGCTTGGCGGCAATGTTAATGTGATCGTGCAGACGGGAGGCGCTAACGAATGGCAAAACAGCGTTATCGATGCTTCCGTGCTTTCGCGCTATCAGGTGACGCCGGACGGGCTTGTGCTGCTCGATACCGAAAAAAGCGCTAGCATGGCCTCCAGCGATACCCTTTGCGATTTTATCCGTTATGCGGCAAACGAGTTTCCGGCCGACCGTTATGAGCTTATTCTCTGGAACCATGGCGGCGGCACCATGGGCGGCTATGGCTACGACCAGATATATGATGAAATGCTCAGTCTCACCGGCATCAACGACGCGCTCACCAATGCCGGCATAAAGTTTGATTTCGTCGGCTTTGACGCCTGTCTGATGGCCACCGTTGAAACGGCGTATATGCTTGGCGCACATGCCGATTATCTTATCGCCTCTGAAGAAAACGTCCCCGGCAACGGCTGGTATTACACCGATTGGCTCAGCACTTTATCAAGCAACAGCTCCATCGACACCTTGTCTCTCGGCAAAGAAATAATAAACAGCTATGTGGAAAGCTATAATGGCAGTTCCGAGCAGATCACGCTTTCTATAACCGACCTTCGCGAGATAGAGCCGGTATATAACGAGCTGCTTTTATATTTGGAAAAATGCGACGCCGTTCTTGACGATGTGAACGAGTTCCGCATACTCTCCGGCGCGCGCGCAAACGCGCGAAGCTACGGCGAAGGCAAATGCGAGCAGATAGACATTGGCGATTATGTTCGCCTTGCCGGCGATGAGCTGGAAAACAGCGCCGAGCTTCACGCCGCGCTCTCAAGCGCCGTGAAGTATCACAACGGCAACATCCCCGATTCCTGCGGCCTCGCGATGTATTTTCCATATCTGGCGATCGATTATTATGAGAATACCCGCGAGCTGATAGAGCAGCTTGGCTTTGTTCCCGATTATACGCAGTTCTTCAGCCGCTTTATCAGCATTATCAGCGGCGCGCAGCAAAGCTCGGCCGCTTCTCCCGCGGCGCAGCTTTCAGGCTATGTTTCCTCAACTTCAAGCTACAGCGGCTCCTCGTGGTATGACGCGGATATTGCCGGCAGCTATGAAAACGCCTCATCTCTTGAAAACGGCGGAGAGCCTCTGCCCGCCACCGAAAAGAACGGCGGCTATGTGCTCAGTCTTGATCCTAAGGAATGGGAAAATATAGTGGGCATAGAGCTTCAGATACTTCTTGACGACGGCACCGGCTATGCCGATCTCGGTTCGGACGAGATGTGGTCCTTTGATGAAGACGGCGATCTTATACTTGATTTCGACGGCACATGGGTAGCCCTCAACGGGCAGATCGTCCCCTTCTATTTTGAAAAATCGGATACCAGCGGCGAAAAAGACTGGATGAGCTACGGCTACGTTCCCTGCATGATAAATGATGTTGAGCGAGAGCTCATAATCACATGGGATGCGAAAAATCCTAACGGCGTGATAAGCGGCTACCGCAGTCCCCTTGAGCCCGGCGCTCCCGCCCCGCGCATACTCACTCAGCTCAAATCCGGCGACACGATAGAGCTGACTGTGGATTATTACAGCTATGACGGCGAATACGACGCTTTATATTTCGTAGGCGACGCTATCACCGTCGGTTCCGAGCCTCCTGTGGTTTCTTACGAGAACGTAAACGGCAATGAGTGCCTCGTTTACTACATGCTTACGGATATCTATCAGAACAATTACTGGACGGAAGCGCTCAGCTACGGAGATTGACAAGCGTACTCCGCTTAATGCTTTTGCCCTCCGCTCCGCCCGCGCAGGTTCTTTGCGGGCGGAGCTTTTATAGATTTTAGGAAAATTTTGTATATAATGTTTCCGTTTTATGTGATAAACTTAAATCAATAAAAAGCATTTTGACTTACCGAACCGTTTATTCATGCCTGAAATGACAAAAACTATTTTGCAAGACCATTATTACCGCATAAAAATCTTAAAGGAGGCTATACCGTTATATGTATAACATCATAAAAGGCAAAAATGATTTCCTTCTTCTTGGCGCAGACGATGGAAAGCCCGCGCTCATGGCCGAGCCCGAAAGGGTGGACGCCTCGGCGCTTTATAAGCTCAGCTACGGCCTGTTCGTGCTAAGCGCCATGGACGGCGAAAGGGATAACGCCTGCATAGTCAACACCGTCACGCAGATAGCCGACAAGCCAAAGCGCATTGCCGTGGCTGTGAACAAGGCGAATTTCACGCACGACATGATAAAAAAGACCGGTGTTTTTAACGTTTCAATACTCTCCGAAGAAGTTCCCTTCTCCGTGTTTGAGCATTTCGGCTTTCAAAGCGGAAGAAACGTGGATAAATTCGCGGATTTCGCGGCAAAAGAGCGTTCGGAAAACGGACTGTATTATCTCAGCCGTTATGCTAACGCCCTTATAAGCGCGAAGGTGATATCGGTAATGGACTGCGGCTCTCACAGCCTGTTTATAGCCGAGATAGGCGAGGCAAAAACGCTTTCAAGCACGCCCTCGGTCACATATGCGTATTATTTTGCCAATATCAAGCCCAAGCCTAAGCCAAAGCAGGAGGCGGCGAAGGGCTTCGTTTGCAAAATATGCGGCTTCGTTTATGAGGGCGATGTGCTTCCGCCAGACTATATCTGCCCCATATGCAAGCATGGCGCAGAGGATTTCGAGCCGCTGAAATAATTTGACGTTTAAATGTCGAAACGTTCTATATTTAATACATATATATAAAAAGAGCCGTCCTTGCGGCTCCTTTTTATATTGCTGTTTTTATTCTGGGACTTCTGAAAACATATGCAGGGTGGATTTAAGGCGAAGCACCTCGGGAAAATTCTCCTGATCGCCGGAAAGCCTCTTCAGCATCAGCTCGCCCGCGCGCCGTCCCATAAGCTCGGTAGGCTGTTCCACCACCGGAAGCTGGGGTGAAACGATGCGCGAAACATCCAGCGCGTCAAAGCCGAAAAAGCCCATATCCCTGCCCAGCACTATTCCCCGCTCATGCGCGGCCGTTATAGCGCCGACCGTCATATCGTAATTCGTTACGCACAAGGCCGTGGGCGGATCTTCCATATCCATAAAAACGTCAAAGAGGCGCTGTCCTGATTCAAAATCGTTGTTTCCCTGCAATACCAGCGCTTCGTCAACGCTTATGCCGTAATCCATAAGCGCGCGGCGATATCCGGTAAGCCGTTCAAAGGCGGTCGATATGTTTTGCGGGGCGACTATTATGCCTATGCGGTGATGTCCGCGGGTTATCATGTGCTCAACGGCGGCATAGGTCGCGTTGAGATTATCTATCACCACGCTGTCGCACACAAAATTAGGTATCGTGCGGTCAACGAGTATAACAGGCGTATTGCGCTCGCCGCTTCTGGTTATGTTTTCTATTTCTTCGGCTGAAATATCCTCGGCGATCAAAACGATGCCGTCTACATTATTATTTGAAAGGGTGTGCAGCTTTTCTATTTCAAGCGCTTTATCAAAGTCATAGCTGCAGGCAAAGGTAGTATATCCCGCCTCGCGCAGCCTTGCGTCAAGCGCCGAGAGCACGTCTCCAAAGAAGGGGATGCAGAGGGTCGGCATGACCACGCCGATAGTCATCGTGCGATTGGTCTTGAGCGAGCGCGCGTTGCGATTTACCCTGTAGCCAAGCTTTTCTATGGCCTGCTCGATGCAAACGCGGTTCGCCTCGCGGACGTTTCCCCCGTTGATATATTTTGATATTGTGGCCAAAGAGAGGCCTGTTACGCGGGCAACATCTTTGATGGTTGACATCTTAACTCCTAGTGCTGTTTTATCGCAGACAAAACAAAATAATGAAATAATAAAAGAAACGTTTTACTTTTGTATTTTAGCATTTTTCGAAAGCGCCTGTCAAGTGAGGCCGAACCGTTTCGTCAAGCGGGCGCGGGATCGGCATTTCCCTCGAATTTACTTGGCTTTCCCCGCATTCTCGCATCATCCCGTATATCTCGATATATAAAATCGACCCTTGAGCGCGAAATATTGTGTTGACTTCACAAAAGCGGTGTGATAGAATACAAAAAAGTGAAACGTTACGTCTTTATTATGCACCGCAAGCAAATCGGCGCTGCAAGCACTAACAGCCCTTCTGTGGGCTGATCTGTCCGGGAAATACCGCAACATCAGTTAAAAAACATAAGTAGGAAAATTGCAATAACAAATTGAACACTCTGCGAGAATAGCGGGTTGGTTAATG
>CAYPAH010000086.1:0-8435 GCA_964408655.1 uncultured Oscillospiraceae bacterium
ATAACAAGACGCTTGGCCGCTTCCAGCTTGCCGGGATAGCTCCCGCTCCGCGCGGAGTGCCGCAGATCGAGGTCAGCTTTGATATCGACGCAAATGGCATCGTGCATGTGTCCGCCAAGGATCTTGGCACCGGCAACGAGCAGAAGGTAACGATCACCGCGTCCTCCAATCTCAGCGAGGATGAGATCAACAAGGCAGTGCACGAGGCTGAAAGCTTTGCAAACCCGCAACCATGCCGACAGTCTGGTCTATACGACCGAGAAGAGCCTCAAGGAAATGGGCGATAAGATCGGCGCTGACGATAAGGCAAAGATCGAAGCCGAGATAGCTAATGTAAAGGCCGCTATCGAGAAGAACGAGACTGCGGAGATCAAGGCCGCCAGCGATAAGCTCACCGAGGTATCATATGATGTGTTCGGCCGTGTTTATCAGCAGGAAGCGCAGGCTCAGCAGAATGCGGGCGGCGCAGGATTCGATCCCAACGCGGCTTCGGGCGCGGAGCAGGCTCCCAATGACGATAATGTTGTAGACGCTGAATATGAAGTCGTTGACAACGATAAAAAATAAGATCATTATCAAGTAATGCTTATGCCTATCGGGACTGCTTAACGGCAGCCCCGATGGTGTGTTATGGAAAAAGGAGTTGAGGAGAATTGGCGAAGGCGGATTATTATGAGGTGTTGGGCGTTCAAAAGAATGCCACAGCCGATGAGATAAAAAGTGCCTACAGAAAAGCGGCGAAAAAATATCATCCCGACCTGAACCCGGATAATAAAGAGGCGGAGGCCAAATTTAAAGAGGTCAACGAAGCATACGAGGTGCTTTCCGACGATCAAAAACGCGCAAAATACGATCAGTTCGGACATGCTGCTTTCGATCCTTCGATGGGCGGAGGCGCACAGTATGACGCATCGGGCTTCGGAGATTTCGGAGATATCTTCAGCTCGTTTTTCGGCGGCGGCTTTGGCGGCGGAAGCAGCGGCAGAACCCGTAACGGCCCCGCGGCAGGACATGATCTGCGCTATAATCTCACCATTACCTTTGAAGAGGCGGCCTTTGGCGTTCGCAAGGAGATATTGGTGCCGCGCGAGGAAAACTGCGAGCAGTGCAAAGGCAGCGGCGCAAAGCCGGGCACGCAGCCTGTTACATGCAGCGCCTGCGGCGGCTCGGGACAGACCCGTGTTCAGCAGAACACGATGTTCGGTGCTTTTTCAACGGTAAGAACCTGCGACGCCTGTCACGGAACGGGTAAAATAGTCAAGGATCCCTGCCCCGAATGTCGCGGCAAGGGGCGCGTGAGCAAATCCAAGCGCATCGCGGTCAATGTGCCGGCCGGCATTGCCGACGGGCAAACGCTCAATATGCGCGGCGAGGGCGAAGCGGGTTATCGCGGCGGCCCTTCGGGCGACCTGTATGTGAATATACATGTTAAGCCGCATAAGCTCTTTGTGCGCAAGGGCTACGACCTTAATCTTGATATGAACATACCTATAACTGTGGCGGCGCTTGGCGGAGAGATAGAGGTACCCACGCTTAACGGCTCTTTGAAATATAAGGTGCCGGAGGGAACTCAGCCGGGAACGGTCTTCCGCCTTAAAGATCAGGGCGTGACCAAGCTTAACACCACCACAAAGGGCGACCTTTATATACGGGTGAACGTACAAGTGCCTAAAAAGCTGAATGACGAGCAGCGTGAGCTGTTCCAAAAGCTCGCGGTAGCGCTCGGAGAGAAACCCTCTGAGGGGAAGGCCGGCAAAAAGAATCTTTTCTCAAAGGTAAAAGAAAACTTAAAATAAAGCAAGCAAAATAAGCGGCGCATTATGCGCCGCTTATTTTGCTTGCTATTACTGAGTTATTTTTCGTATCGCGTCTATAAGCAGATCGATATCCTGCTCTGTGTTTGCATATCCCGGGGAAAAGCGAACGCAGCCCTGCGGAAAAGTGCCCAGAGTTTTGTGCGCGTTGGGCGCGCAATGCAGCCCGCAGCGGCTCATTATCCCGTGTTCGCTTTCGAGGCGGTAGGCGGCCTCCGCGTTATCCATATCAGTAAAATCGATAGATACCACTCCTACGCGCTTTTGTGCGTCCTTTGTTCCGACAATGCGAAGAGGAAGATCGGAGAGCCCCTCAATAAGCCGCATGGCAAGGCGCATTTCGTGCTCGTGCAGTTTATCTGCTCCCTCGCCAAGCACAAAATTGAGCGAGGCGTTAAGACCGTAAATGCCGGGCAGGTTTTGCGTGCCGGATTCGAAACGATCCGGCATATAATCAGGCTGCTTTTCACTATCAGAAGCGCTGCCCGTGCCGCCCGTGACTAAAGGGCGAAGCTGTTTCGCAAAATCCTCATCAAGAATAAGCGCGCCTATGCCCTGCGGCCCCAAAAGCCCCTTGTGGCCGGGCATTGCAATAAATTCCGCGCCGAGAGCTTTCATGTTTCCCGATCGTTGATCTGCGGATCGTCGCCGCAAAGCGCGGCAAGCTTGAGTGAGGAAAAGTCTATAGGGTAGTGGCCGGCCGTCTGCGCCGCGTCAAGAGCGAGCGGCAGATGATGCGCGCGGCAGATATCCGCGGCCTCTTTGAGTGGAAAAACAGAACCGCAGACATTGGATGCGTGGCATACGAGCATGAGCTTTGTGTTGCTCTGGATCAAGGGCTCTATGGCGTTCGGGTCGCTGAGCCCGTCTCGGTCAGCGGGAATGCGCGAAAAGCTTACGCCGTTTTCACAAAGATCAAAGAGCGGCCGCATGACGGCATTGTGCTCCATGCTGCTTACTATCACATGATCGCCCGGCTTTAAAAAGCCGCGCAGGATAAGATTAAGCCCCGCAGTGGCGCCGGGAGTGAAGATGACATGAGTTTCTTTGCCGCTGAAATTGAAAAGACGCTTTAAAAGCGACCTCGTGTCCAAAACGGTCATGGCGGCGCCGGTAGATAATGCATAAGTGCTGCGGTTTATGTTTGCGCCCACGTCGCT
This sequence comes from uncultured Oscillospiraceae bacterium, assembly GCA_964408655.1. GTDB lineage: Bacteria > Bacillota > Clostridia > Christensenellales > CAG-138 > JAQVRG01. The sequence goes on from CAYPAH010000086.1 coordinate 2,975, forward strand.
GATGTAATGCGCCATAGCATCGGCTACTTTCGGAGCTTTCGGATAGGAGCTTGCGCCGTTATCAAGATAGATCGATCTCATGCGGACTTCCTTTCAGGGCGGAAAATCTGATTACTTACAGTATACCGCGTTGTGAAGCATATTTTAACCATCTTTTTCGCAAGGAACGATTTGGATTCGAAATGATCTAAAAGTTGATATCGAAAAAAACGATATCATGTTATACTAATGAATAGATTAGGAAGGCGGTACGATCATGGATATTACCCTGCACCAGCTTGAGGCTTTCACCGCGGTCGTTGAGAATCACAGCTTTTCCGCAGCGGCGGAGACGCTGTTTTTAAGCCAGTCTACGGTCAGCAGTCATGTCGCTCAGCTTGAGCGGGTGTTGCAGACGCAGCTATTTACGCGAAGGGATAAAAAGCATATTGAACTCACCGAACAGGGGCGCAGGGTATATAACTGCGCAAAGGAGATATTGAATATGTGCGGCAATATCGAGCAGGAGTTCCGCACGGAAACAGGCGGAAGGCCCTTCATAACTATTGCCGCCTCTACGGTTCCCTCGCGTTATCTTGTGCCGCAGCTTATCGCGGAATATGCCAAGGATTTTCCGGGCAGCCGCTTTTCGGTGCTTGAAGGAGACAGCGCCTTTGCTATGGAACGGGTAAAAAGCGGAGAGGCCGCTCTTGCTTTCGTGGGCACCAAGCTAAAGGAAAGCTCGTTTTGCTATCATACTATCTGCAAGGATCGAATTGTGCTTATAAGTCCAAACAACGAAGAATTTTCAGCGAAAAAGAACTTGGGAGCTTTGGGCAAAGATCTGCTGGGATATCCCATAATCATGCGGAAAAATGGATCGGGAACGCGCAAGGAAGCGGATAGATATCTGGAAAAAATAGGTATAAAGGAAGACGAATTGAATATCGTCGCTTATATGAACGATCTTGAATCCGTGAAAAAAGCCGTGGCGAGCGGATTGGGAGTTTCGCTGATCTCTGAGCGTGTGGCTGAAAACGCGATACGCGAGGGAAGGGTGCTCAGTTTTTCTCTTGACAAGGACGAATTTTATCGCAATCTATATATGATCTATGCAAAAAACAGACATTTGAGCGCAAAAGAACAGTCATTTCTTAACTTTGTGCGCCGCAGCGATCCGAAAACCATGCAAAAATAAAAATCGACAAGTATTGACAAATAAACATGAATGATCTAACATATGAATATAAAAACATATGAAAGGTTATTCATACATTATGGCTTTGAAGCACGATCACAGCAAGCTCTTGGGTATCGTGAAGTCTGAAATGCCAAAAGAAGCGCTTTTGTGCGATCTTGGCGATCTGTTCAAGCTCTTTGGCGACACGACCCGGATAAGAATACTTTATTCGCTTTTTGAGTCCGAGCGTTGCGTCTGCGCGATAGCGGAACTGCTCAAAATGGAGCAGTCGGCCATCTCGCACCAGTTGAAAATACTCAAGGACGCAAAGCTGGTAGCGAGCAGGAGAGAGGGACGGACGAATATCTACTATTTGGCGGATGAGCATGTACGCTCTATTATCGGACAGGGTTATGAGCATTTGACGGAGGAGAAAAAATGAAGCACATGACGAGCGAACAAAAGGAAAGCCTGCTGAAAATCTGCGTTGCCGCGTTTCTTGGAGCCGCGGCGTATCTGCTTCCGTTTGGAGAACGCATCGGCTTTGTGTTGTATCTTGCCGCTTATATCGTTATTGGCTATGAGGTGCTTATTTCGGCGGCTAAAAACATAATAAAGGGCGAAGTGTTCGACGAGAATTTCCTTATGGCGATAGCAAGCCTTGGCGCATTTTTTATCGGGGACTATCCCGAGGCTGTCGCGGTCATGCTATTTTATCAGGTAGGCGAATTCTTTCAGGATCTTGCTGTGGATAAAAGCCGCAGATCTATCTCCGCGCTTATGGATATCAGACCCGACCACGCCAATGTGCTTCGCGATGGTGAGGAAATAAGCGTTTCGCCGGAGGATGTTAAAAAGGGCGAGATAATAATAGTAAAGCCGGGCGAGAAGATACCGCTGGACGGAGTGATAACGGAGGGGGCTACCGCCATCAACACAGCCGCGCTTACCGGAGAGTCGCTACCGCGAGACTGCGGCGTTGGTGAAAACGTTATAAGCGGCGCGGTCAATATGCAGGCGGTGATAAAGGTGCGCGTCAATGGCGTGTATGCCGAGAGCACCGTCGCAAAGATACTTGATCTTGTTGAAAATTCTGCCGCAAAAAAAGCAAAGTCAGAGAATTTCATCACTCGCTTTGCTAAAATATATACCCCTTGCGTAGTTATCACGGCGGCAGTGCTGGCGATAATACCGCCGCTGCTTTTCGGGCAGGCATGGTCTGAGTGGATCAACCGCGCTTTGATATTTCTTGTTGTTTCCTGCCCTTGCGCGCTGGTCATTTCGGTGCCGCTCTCGTTCTTTGGCGGCATAGGCGGCGCGTCGAAACAGGGCATACTGGTCAAAGGTTCGAACTATCTTGAGACGCTTTCGCAGGTGCGCACGATCGTTTTTGATAAAACGGGAACGCTGACGCGGGGCAGCTTCACTGTGAGCGCTATTCATCCCAAGGATATGCCGGAAAAAGAGCTGCTCGATATCGCGGCGCTGGCAGAGAGCTATTCGGGTCATCCTATAGCGGAGTCGATAGTGCGCACCCATGCGGGACACATTGACCGCAGCCGCATAACAAAGATAGAAGAGCTTTCCGGCCTTGGCGTAGAGGCTCTTATCGATGGAAAAACAGTATATGCCGGCAACGGAAAGCTCATGGATAAGGCGGGAGTCGAATGGCATGAGTGCAAAAGCGCCGGCACGATAGTGCATATTGCTTTGGAAAATGAATATTGCGGACATATCGTTATTTCCGATGAAGTTAAGCCGGATTCCGCACAGGCCATCTCTGAACTTAGAAAGCTGGGCGTAAAAAAGATAGTCATGCTTACGGGAGACCTGAAAAGCGTTGGAGAGGATGTCGGAAAAGAGCTTGGCGTTGATGAAACGCACTCTGAACTGCTTCCCGCAGACAAGGTGGATATCGTAGAAAAGCTGCTCGAAAGAAAGCAGGCGGGTACGGCGCTTGCCTTTGTGGGCGACGGTATAAACGATGCGCCGGTGCTTTCCCGGGCCGATCTTGGCATAGCTATGGGAGCGCTTGGCAGCGACGCGGCGATAGAGGCGGCCGACATCGTGCTGATGGATGATAAGCCTTCGCGCATAGCAAGCGCCATTCGCATTGCCGCAAAGACGCTTCGCATAGTTAAGCAGAATATCATTTTTGCGCTTGCGGTGAAGGCTATAGTGCTGCTTCTCGGAGCGCTAGGCATAGCGACAATGTGGTTCGCGGTCTTTGCCGATGTTGGCGTTTCGATACTGGCCATTCTCAACGCGATGAGGGCGATGAAGGCGGAATAAGCGCTTCTGCGCTGATGAGATATTGATATAAAAATAAGGATCACCCGCTGAAAAGCAATGCATTTCGCGGGTGATCTTTTATCATACCCATTTCTTTGCAGAGATTTGACGGTGTTGCAAACATCTTCACCGCATTTATACGCATAAGCATTATACAATAGGGACGGCAAAAATCATTGTGTGAGCCATATGCTCGGAAAGGAAAAATCTTATGGCAACTTTCTTGATCGGACTCGTAATTTTGATCGCAGGCGGAATGCTTTACGGCAAGTTCTGCGAAAAGGTGATGGCGCCTACCGATGCGCCTACGCCTGCTACTCGCATGGCTGACGGCGTTGACTATGTCGCTATGCCAAAATGGAAAAATTCTCTGATAAACCTTTTGAACATAGCCGGCACCGGCCCCATACTCGGGCCTATACAGGGCATTTTGTTCGGGCCTATTGCATTCATACTTATACCTCTGGGCTGCGTTTTGGGCGGCGCAATGCACGATTATATGTCAGGAATGCTTTCTCTTCGTAACGATGGCGCGCAGATGCCCGCTATCATTCGTAAATACACCGGGAAAACGATTTTCAACATCTACAATGTTTTTGTTATACTCCTTATGCTCCTTGTCGGCGCCGTGTTCATCTATACCCCCGGCGACATAGCCGCGACTCAGCTTTTCGGCCTCTCCGGCGCTGCTGACGATCCTTGGACATGGGTGATTTATGCCGTTATTTTCGCTTATTACCTTGCGGCTACCGTTTTCCCGATAGACAAGATCATCGGAAGGATCTATCCTGTGTTCGGCGCGATTCTGCTCTTCTCGGCGATAGGCGTGTTTATCGGCCTTTTCTCTCACGGCTATCAGCTTACGAACTTCACCGGACTTATCACTATCACTCAGGATAACCTTATCCCCGTGTTCTTTATTACTGTTGCCTGCGGCATTCTCTCCGGCTTCCATTCCACCCAGACGGCGATCATCGCCCGCTCGGTGAAATCGGAAAAGGAAGGCCGCATGACCTTCTACAACATGATGATCCTCGAGGGCTTCATCGCCATGATCTGGGCTGCCGCAGCCATGGGCGCTTATAACGGCGGTCTTGCGGAAGCAGGCGTTACCGGCGCTACCTCTGTCGTAGGTATCGTCGCAAGGGATATGCTTGGCAGCGTTGGCGGATTTATCGCGATACTCGGCGTTATCGTGCTTCCAATCACCTCCGGCGACACCGCTCTTCGCGGCGCCCGTTTGATGATCGCCGATTATCTGCATATGGATCAGAAGGATGTTAAAAAGCGCGTTGGCCTTTCGGCGATCATCTTTATTCTGGTTGCGGGCATACTCGTGTGGTCCAAGAGCTCTCCTCAGGGCTTCACCATCCTCTGGAGATATTTCGCATGGAGCAACCAGACCATCGCGCTCTTTGCGCTTGCGTCTATCTCTATCTATCTGATCTCTGAAAAGGGCGGCATGTATTACCTTATGTCCCTGCTGCCCGGCTGCTTCTACGCCTTTGTTACCTTTAGCTTTATTATGAACGCTAAGATCGGCTTTAACCTGCCCTGGGTGGTGGCTTATATAGCCGGCGCCGTGTTTGCTATCGCTTATGCGGGCGTTACGATCTGGGCCGGTAAAAAAAGAGCGGCGGAAATGCCGAAAGTAGCAAACGTATAAACATTGTTCTATTAATAAAGGCCGCACGGTTTTGCCGCTGTGCGGTCTTTTTCATATTCGCTTGAAAATGAAGCATAATAGGCAAAAAAGGAGTTTGTTTTATGTTTGACCAGGAAAAGCTTACAGCGGAGGCTCGGGAATATTTTGAAAGCATGTCGCCGCTGATGCGCGAGACCCTCGTGCAAACCGGAATGCCTTATACGAGCAAAGAAGAGCTTGAAAGCTTTGCCCAAAGGCATGAGACGGAATGAACCGGCGAATGCATCCCGTAGAAAAAGGCTGCCGCTCATAATAACGCGGCGGCTTTTTATTTTGCTGCGCGCAGGGCGCTTATGCTATTGTTG
>CAYPAH010000087.1:0-521 GCA_964408655.1 uncultured Oscillospiraceae bacterium
CGTGCTGGCCTCGGACGTTCTCAACTCCAACATGATCGCCGGCTCGCTCGCCATGCTCTGCACGGGCGCGGATCTTAAAAGCGCGGCCGATTATGCAAACGCCGCCGGAGCAAAGGCCGTAGAAAAGCGCGGCCCCATGGAGGGCAATTCCTTCCGCGCCGATATAGAAAGCTTCATGGCGCAATGTGAAAAGCCCGCCATCGTTGAAATAGAAAATCTTTATCGCCAAGATTCATAAGGAGCCGAACATGAAATCCATCCGCGAAATACTCTCCGCTTCGGAAAACGCCGCCCAAACCGGCGTCTATTCCGTGTGCTGCGCAAATCCCCTTGTGCTTCGCGCCTGTCTGAGGCGCGCTAAGGCAAGCGGAAGCATGGCCGCCTTTGAAGCCACTGCAAATCAGGTGAATCAATTCGGAGGCTATACGGGCATGACGCCCGCCGACTTTGCCGCGATGCTTAGAAGTATAGCGGCCGAAGAAGGTCTTGCTCCGGATGAATACATTCTCGGCGGCGACCAT
>CAYPAH010000087.1:531-8427 GCA_964408655.1 uncultured Oscillospiraceae bacterium
TGGAGCGGTCTGCCCGAAAACGAAGCTATGCCGCTGGCCGATGAGCTCGTGCGCTCTTATGTGCTTGCGGGTTTTGATAAAATACATATCGACACCAGCATGAGATTGGCCGACGACGATCAAAACGCGCCGCTCGATCTTAATGTGTGCGCTCGCCGCGGCGCGTTTCTCGCGCAAAGCGTTTGGAGCGCCTATGAAGAGCTGAAAAAAGCCAATCCAGCCGCCCGCCGCCCCGCGCTCATAATCGGCAGCGAGGTTCCCATCCCCGGCGGCTCGCAGGAAAAAGAAGACGGCGTTACGCCCACCTCTCCCGAGGAATTCAAGCGGCAATACCGCGTGTTCCGCGAGACCTTTTCAGCGGCGAACGTACCCTTTGAGGATGTTGTCGCCTTCGTTGTGCAGCCCGGCGTAGAGTTTGGCGATGATTTCGTTTTTCAATATAACGCGCAAAAGGCCGCCTCGCTCACTGCCAGCCTGAAGGACTGCCCTCCCCTTGTGTTCGAGGGACATTCCACCGATTATCAAACGCGCGCGCATCTTCGCGCCATGGTGCAAAGCGGCATACGGATATTAAAGATAGGCCCCGCGCTCACCTTCGTGCTTCGCGAAGGCTTGCAGCTTCTTGAAGCGATAGAAACCATCTGCGTTGCCGAGGCCGAAAAGCGCTCCGGCTTTACCAAGGCTCTGCTTTTTGAAATGGACGGCGACGATAAATATTGGAAGAAATATTACAGCGGCAGCCCTTCGGAGATAGCATATAAAAAGCTATACAGCTATTCTGACCGGTGCAGATATTATTTGCCCGCGGAAAGGATTCAAAAGTCCGTCTCGGTGCTGCTCGGCAATCTGCCTAAGATACCGGAAGCTCTTTTGAGCCTGTACTTCCCCAATCAGTATCGCCGCTTTATGGACGGAAAGCTCTCAAACGACGCGCAAAGCGTGCTGCTCGACAGAATAGGCGAGTGCTGCGACGATTATATCTACGCCTGCGGCGTAAAAACAGAGTAAACGGAGGACAAAAGGATCATGGCAATGGTATTTGGAACCGAGCTTACAAAAAAAGAGCTGCTCAAGCGGGTAGGCAGCATAGACGCCATCGCGGGAGTGAGACGCAGCGTCCTTCAGGACGGGCGCGCGCGCGGGATGCAGGTATACGAGGTTAACAACGGACGCATCCGTTTCAATGTCTTCATAGACAAATGCATGGACGTAGGCGAGCTTTATTACGACGGTATGCCGCTTTATTTTCTGGCGCGTCCGGGCATAATAAACAACAATTACTGGTATGACGGCGCTAACTCCCCGCGCAGCATAATGTGCGGCATGATGTTTACCTGCGGCCTTGGCAACGTAGGCCCCATGCAGGAGGGCGGCGGCAGCGTTCAGCCGCAGCACGGCTTTATCCGCAACTCCCCCGCCGAGCAGCACGGCGCGCGCTGCTATTGGGAGGGCGACGATTATTATATAGAGCTCACAGGGCTCATGCGTGAAGCCTCTCTCTTTGGCGAAAACATCACCCTGCGCCGCCGCATCACCACAAAGCTTGGCGAAGAGTGCATACACATACACGATGAGATAGAAAACGAAAACGTCTCCCCCGCGCCGCTTATGCTTATGTATCATTGCAACGCGGGTTATCCTCTGCTAGATAAAAACAGCCGCATGGTATTCGACGCGCTTTCAAGCAAAGGCCGCGACAAGGTGGCGGACGAGGGCATGAAGGCGGAAAGCTTTAAGGTATTCGGAGAGCCCGAGAACGGCTACGCCGAGCAGGTGTTTTATCACAAGCTTGCCGATAAAAACGGACGCTGCGCGGCAACGATGGTAAACCCCGATAAAAAGCTCGCTTTCACGATAGACTTTGAAAACAAAGAGCTTCCTTATCTTATCCATTGGAAATGCAAAGCCTCCGGCGATTATGTCACCGGCATCGAGCCCTCCAACTGTCATCCCGAGGGCGTAAATAAAGAAAAAGCGGACGGTACGCTTCGCGTGCTTGCCCCGCATGAAAAGATAGAGACCGATATCAATTTCCGTGTAAGTTCGGGCGAGGCGGCAGTCGCCCTGCTTAAATAGTATTCCTTCCTCCTATATGTTCAGCAAAGAGCCTCGGAAAAAACCGAGGCTCTTTGCTATTTAAAGAAATATGCTCTTTTGCGAACCGCTTTTAGTCCTTGGCGGGAGGATATTCGGTGCAGAGAAGCCTATAGGGGGCTTCATCCTCCTCTATGGTGGGGAAGCGTCCGAGAGGCTTTAAAAAGCGGTTGTCAGTGTTGTCGTCGTTGCACATCGAGACTTCTCCGATAAGCACGGAGCCGCCGCCTTCGGGAATGGTGAACTCATGGTAATAATATGGATAAAGCGAAAGGCTCTCGCCTGGATGCAGGGTTATCTTGGTTCCCGCGGGAACTTTATAACAGCGCCCGTCCTGAAAGATATCAACGTCGGTATCGGCAAGCTGCTCATCCTTGGTGGCGTTATAAAGGGTAAAATCGATGTTTCCGCCGCCGCGGTTGATTATATCCTCCATCTTGTTCCAATGGAAGTGCATGGGAGAGATCTGCCCCTCGTCGCACATCATTATCTTTTCCGCATAGCTTTTGGTGTATTTCTCGTTGTGCACGTTTCCGTTGCGAAGCGTGATAAGCGCCAGTCCCAAATGCGCATAATCGCCCATGCCGTAATCCGTCACGTCCCAGCCGAGCATATTGTCGCGTATTTCGTCATACTCATGTCCCTTGCTCTGCCACTCTTCGGGCGTGAACTTCAAAAACGGAGGCAGCTCAAAGCGATGCTCTTCCAGCATTTTTTCAAACCTTTTGATAACAGCGTTGATTTCCGAGCGTTTCATGTGATATCTCCTTAATTATTATTTTTATGGCGCGCTCTGCGCCGTTTGCTTGCTTTATTCAAGGTTGGCGTGGCAGCGCCAGAGGCTTTTCATATCTAAAGACTCTCTTTCGATAAGCATCTTCGCCACTATGTCGCCAAGAAGCAAAAGCGATTGCTCAAAAAGCGAGGTCATGGGCTGAAGCGAATCTATCTCGTCCGGCAAATATTGCTTGGTGCGCACCGGAATGCGCAGCGTAAGCGCCGCTATTTCATGCAGCGGGCTGTTGGGATTTGAGCCTATATGCACGATCTTAGCGCCAAGGCTATGCGCCTTTTGCGCAATTCCGGCAGGAAAAAGCGTAGTGCCGCTGCCCGAGCCCACTATCAAAAGATCTCTCTCGGTTATGGCGGGCTCGGTTATCTCGCCCACCACATGCGTTTCTATTCCCAAATGCGCCCAGCGCTTGGCTATCGCCTGAAGCGAGAGCATAACGCGGCCGACCCCCACGAAAAACACCTTGTCCGCGGAAAGCACAAGCTTAATCAGCTCTTCAACATCACCGGCGCGTACCGCGCCCAGAGAAGTTGCAAGCTCGCCAAGCACCATATCTCGCACCGAATCATAATCGTTATTCATAATCTCCGCCTCTCTTATTTCAACGCTTCCACGCGAAGCCTTTGCATATCCGCCATGCTCCCGCTTATATTGCCGCGCTTTATGCAGGTGCTGCCAAGCACGAATATATCCGCCTCGCTCTTTGCAAAATCGCGAACATTATCGGGAGAAACGCGGCCGTCCAGCTCGATCTTCACATCGAGAGAGCGTTCGTTTATCATTTTTCGAAGTTCGGATATTTTTCGCGCCGCGTATGGCGTTTGCTTTTCGCCCGCGCTGCCCGCATATCCGGGATTTATCAGCATAAGAAGCACCGCGTCGCATTTTTCAAGCGCATATTCAAGAACGCTCAGCGGCGTTGCGGGCATTAATGCCAGACCCGCCCTCGCTCCGGCAGCGTGTATCTGATTGAGGCGGTTATCGATGTGCTTTTCGCTCTCACAGTGAAAGACAAGCTGATCTACGCCGATATCCAGCAGTTCCTCAACAAAATAGTCCTGATCCTCCGCCATAAGATGAACGTCGAAGGGCAGGGTCGTTTTTGCGCGAAGCTGACGCACTACATCCAGCCCGATAGGCATACTCGGGCTGAAATGCCCATCCAGAATGTCCACATGCAGCATTGGCGCTCCGCTGCTTTCTATTTCCTTCACCTGAGATTCAAGATTGCAAAGATCGAGACATATCAGCGACGGTGAATATATGCAGCGCTCCGCCCAGATATCGTTGGTTTTCATTTTTCGTTCTCCTTTTCAAGCGCGTCTATCTCTTTAGCCGTCGGCAGCGATTCGATAGCGCCCTTTTTTCTTACGCAAAGGCTGCCCGCAAGATTGCCGCGGCGCATGGCCCTCGTCAAAATATCCCCGTTAAGACCCGCGCAGTTCTCAAGCCCGCAGGCAATAAGATAAGAAAGGAAGGCTCCCCAAAATGCGTCCCCCGCCCCCGTGGCGTCAACGCAGGTGGCGCGAAGTCCGTCAGCATAAAGCCGGTTTCCGTTCCAATAACAGCAGGCGCCCCTGCCGCCAAGAGTCTCTATCACGGCGCTTATGCCATTATCCCTCGCAAGTACAGCTATCTCCTCCTCGCCGCCAAGCATTTCAGCCTCTTCCTCTGAAATTTTCAAAAGATCGACAAAGGGCAATATTTCGCGCACGGCGCGTATCGCCGCCTCGCTGTCTCCATCCCAAAGAAGATCGCGATAGTTAAGATCAAAGCTAACGAGCTTGCCAAGCTCTTTTCCTCTCTTAAGCGCATAAGCCGTCGCCTCAGAAGCGGGCGGCTTTGAAAGCGAGCATGAGCCCGCGTGTATTATCGCCGCTGTTTCAAGGCCGGCGGCGTCCACGTCGGCCTTGGAAAGAAACATATCGGCTCCCGGCTTTCTCGCGAAGGTAAAGCTTCTTTCGCCGTCCTCATGCAGAGTAACGAAGGCCATTGTGGTGACGGCCTCTTTAACCGGAACGCCGCAAAGCGCGAACACATTGTTTTCGCTGAGCGTTTCCATAAGAAAGCGGCCGAAATCATCATCGCCAACGCGCCCGCAAAAGCCCACTCTCAAGCCGCATCTTGCCGCGGCTATCGCCGCGTTGGCAGGCGCGCCGCCGGCCTTGCGTATATAGACCCCGCTTTCATCGCCGGGCAGAAAATCTATCACCATTTCGCCAAATGTTATAAGATCGAGCCTGTTCATGCGCTTATGCCGCCTTTCATTTTCGTCCTCTTTCGCCTTAACTGTTTAGTTCGGAAATGTTCATCATCATTTTAGCATATTGCTTACACTTATACAATCTTTGCTTTCGTTTTTCTTTCTTTTCTTTCGATTTTGTCCGGAAGCACTATTTCACAAATAAAGGCCGCGATAGACTTATTTTTCTAAAGCTGTTATAATTCGTATATATAATGATCTTTAAGGCATATCAAGGAGAATTTCGCGCACTTGCGCACCGATCGATCATCCAAACGCTATCAGGAGGGTTATTTACAAAATGAAAAAGCTGCTTTCCATTATTCTTGTTCTCGTGCTGATCTTCGCCGTTGCGGCTCCCGCTTTTGCTCAAACGCAATCCAAGGTCACGGTGAAATACGTCACGGGCGACAACAACAAGACCATCGCTAAAAACAAGACCCTGACCGGCACTCCCGGCAAGCATTTTTCCGTTAAGGTTGCCGATATCAAGGGCTATACCTTTATCGGCTTCAGCGACGGAGGCAAAAACGACTTCGTATTTCCGCAAAAATCCATGACCATTCTGGTGCATTACGCCAAGACGGTGAAGGCCACGATAAAATATGAAGACACATACGGCAACGAGATATCCCCAAGCAAGACCATTCGCGGTTATGAGGATATGGCATACGCTGTGGACAGCCCGTATATCTCCGGCTATTCGCTAAAACAGGTTCAGGATCCGCGCAACGGTGTGTTCGGCGCTTCGAACCACACGATACATGTTATTTACAGCGGCGGCGGAGTTGCTCCCGTTCGTTATAACACGGCGCACCTTGTCGTGCGCAGCGTAAACGCATACAGCGGAGCGGTTCTTTTGACCATCGTAGATCAGACGGTAACGCTGCCAATCCGCATAGATCTGAGCGGCTACGGACATTATGTTCCCGGTTATACCTTCTGCGGCGTGACCGTAAACGGCGTGAGAACGAACGCCAACGTCTTGCAGCTAAGCGGCGACACGGTAGTAAACTATCTTTACACAATGGATACTCCCACGCCCATCGACGACAACGCCTCTCTTTATGCGGCGGCAGTCGATGTTGGCACGGGCGACGTGATAACTGTGCTTCGCAACGGCAATGTTCCCAGAGGCACCAAGTTTTATATCGATCCGCGCAGCTTCAACGGCTATGCGCTCGATCATGTAGAAGTAAACGGCAATTACAGCTATAACAGCTTTGTTACCGTGAATTACGACACCAACGTGATCTACTATTATCAGCGTCTGCTCTTGACGGATCCGATCACAACTCCCCTTACTACTCCCGTAACAAGCCCCGTTACCGACCCCGTCACAACTCCTGTCGTTGATCCCGCGACCGCTCCCGTCACAGACCCGCTGCCCGTCGTTCCCACTACCGACCCCGTCTCCGACGCCGGCGGCACGCTTATCACCACGCCGCAATAAGCGGGAGATATCGCAGCAAGTATATATAGAAAAACGCGCGGACTATCAGCCCGCGCGTTTTATGTTTATGTTTTATTCCTCCCCCGCCTCTTCAAGCTTGAGCGGCCTGTAAAAAAGCTTGTCCGCGCGCATGATAATGGCAATAAGCAGCAGCGCCGCTCCCGAGCCCATCATTATCCATTGCAGCGGCATGATATCCGCCATGGGGCCGAAGACCGCCATGCCAAGCGGAAGAAAGCCGCTGTACATAGCTCCCAGAAAGCCGAAAACACGCCCCTGCATCGCGCTCTCCGCCCGCTCTTGAATAAGAGTGGTCGTTGCCGTCTGCACCATTGTGAGCGCAACGCCGTAAAAGAGCATAAAGCCGAGATAGAGGATGAAGTTTTTGCTCGCGCCCATGCCTACGGCGAGAGCGCCGAAGGCCGCAAGGCCGACAAGCAGCGTCTTTGCGCGGTTGGGAAAGCCTCCCCATGTGCCCATGAGGACCCCGCCCAGCGCCATGCCCGCAAAGCCCACAAGCTCCACCGCCGTCAGATAAAAATAGCTGTCGCCGTATACGCGGCTCACGAGCAGCGCGGCCAGAAATCCCGCCGGAACGCAAAGAAAGATGAACAGGCCGTAAAGCACGAGCAGCCTTTTCAAAAAGCCATCCGAAAAGGCATAACCCACTCCCTTTTTCATGTCCGCAAATACGGATACCGCCTCCGCCTGCGCCGCCTGCGCCGGTACGGCTATGCAGGCAAGCATCCCTATGCCCACAAACGCCGTCGCTATATCGATAAAAAGCGTGGATCTCAGCGAACCGAAGGTGAGTATCGCCCCGGCCGCCGCGGGAGCCGCAAACTGCACGATGGGCTGCATGGTGGCGTTTATCCCGTTGAAGCGCATGAGGTGCTCTTCGGGGACGAGCTGAGGTATCACTGCGTTCACCGCCAGAGTTTGTATGCCCGCGCCGAGAGAGCGAATGACCGACACAACGAGTATCGCGCTTAGCAGCAGCGGATCGTTATTTATCCGCGGCATCAAAAGCGCCAATATCAGCGTAACAGCGGCGATCAAAGCGTCCGCGAAGATGATAAGCTTTTTGCGGCTGTAACGGTCAGCCCACACGCCGCCCACAAACGAGATCAAAAACTGCGGCAGATAAGCGCAGACCGTCAGCGCCGACACCCAAAGGCCGGAGGAGGTCTTGAGCGTTACATACCAGACTATCGCCATTTGCACAAGCGTAGAGCCAAAGAGCGTTACGCTTTGGCTCACGAGAAACAATATCGTCCGTTTTTTCCAGTTGCTTTCTTTCAGGCTCATTTTACC
>CAYPAH010000088.1:0-4752 GCA_964408655.1 uncultured Oscillospiraceae bacterium
GTGCATGGCTTTGGCAACGGGGAAGGCGATAGCGCAGCCTACGCCGCCGCCTACTACCGCGACTTTTTTCAAGCCGGAGGTATGAGTGGGTTTTCCAAGTGGCCCCACGAAACCGGCAAGAACATCGCCCTGCTTCATGTGAGAAAGTTTCATCGTAGTTGCGCCGACGATTTGGAAGATTATGGTTATAAGACCTTTTTCTCTCTCATAATCGGCCACGGTAAGAGGGATGCGCTCACCCTCGCTGTCAGTGCGAAGAATGATGAACTGTCCGGGCAAGGCCTTGGCGGCGATATCCGGAGCATAGATATCCATGCGGCATACGGTGTCGTTGAGCATGGATTTAAGAACGATTTCATTTTTCTGCATTCCCGATCCTCCTGCGGTGAAATTATGTCGCAACTCAAGTATATGTGTCCAAGCTAAAACCGTCAAGCCGGAGATTGGCAGAATCACTGGGAAAAAGAGCCGCTTTTGCTTTTCTTCCTATTATCTCCGCCCTTGAGTCGAGGCATACTATTTTTATATTTCCATACAATTTGTATGTGGGGTGATGTTTTGCCAAAACGCGTTATAAAGCTAAGACATAAGCTCGTTCACGCGCTCGATTTGCCCTCGGAGGCGGCAGAGGGCGCCGTGCGCGTGCAGATGCTGGGACGCGAGCAGATGACGGTGGAAAATCATACGGGCGTATATGAGTATAAAACGGAGCTTGTGAGGCTGCAGACCCGCGAGGGGATGCTGCGCGTTACGGGCGAAGGGCTTATGCTAAGAGAACTCAGCCGTGAGAGGATATATATAAGCGGAAGGCTCAACGGATTTTTTTATGAAAGCTCACATTGACATAAAGTCTTAAGGATAAGCTATGTTGTGGAATTATCTTTGCGGATATGTTATCATACAAATTAATGGTCTCGGCCTCGAGCGTTTCGTGAACCGGGCGCTTGCCTCGGGCATTGCGATAGGGGACGTTACGCGCGAAGAGGATGGCTCCATGACGGCGAGAGTGGACGTAGGCGGATTTTACGCCTTGCACCGGCTGCTTAAAAATGAACGCTGGAGCGTACATATTCGCAGAAAACGCGGAATCATCATGCGGCTTTCAAAGCTGCGCAGAAGAAAAGTGCTTCTTTATGGCTGGATGCCGGTCTTGTTCCTTTTATTATGGGCTTCGCGTATGATATGGCTCATCGATATAGACGGCTGCGACGAGGTATCTGAGGACGCGATTTTGGAAACCCTTGCAGAAGCGGGCATAAGCCCGGGAACAAAGCGCCGCTCGTTCACGCTTGAAATGCTCAACGACGCCATCAGAAGCTCAGACCCGCGTATAGCGCTTGCATCGGTGACGGTCTCGGGAGTGGTGCTGAACGTTGAGATACGCGAGGCTGACGAAATAGAAAAAAACACAGATGAAGACGCTCCGGCCGATATAGTCGCAAAAAAGGACGGACTCATCCTTTCGGTAACGGCCTTGCGCGGACACGGCAAGGTAAAGCCAAGACAGACGGTGCGCGCGGGAGAGCTGTTGATAAGCGGAAACCTCACGCGGGAGGGCGGAGAAGAACTGCTCGTGAGAGCAAAGGGCAAGGTGACTGCGGAAACGGTATATGCCTCTCAAGTCGTCATGCCCACAAAGGAAGAAGCCTTGCGTCTGGCCGAAAAGCTTGCTTTTGAAAAAGTGGAGCATGAAGCTGTGATAATCGAAAAAAGCAGCAGGCTTAGCGTTGCCGAAACAGGCGGCTTTAAGGCCGCGGTAGTTATTACGGCGAGAGAGGATATCGCCAAAACCATCGAATTGGAGTAGAAAATGCAGGAAAACGAAGAGATCCTTCAAGCTGCCGGATTAAGCAGATATACTGTGGACGTGGAATCTATGGATGAGACCATACGTCTTTTCGGCGTGTTCGATGAAAACTTAAAGATCATAGAAGAAGAGACGGGCGCGCGCATTTCTACCGCCGCCGAGAGCATAACCATAGAGGGCGAAGCTGAAAGTGCGGCTTTGGCCGCAGCCGTCACGGACAAGCTGCTTGCCATAATCAGAAAGGGAGACGGGATAGACCGGGGACGCATACGCTATTGCATCGACCTTGCAAAAGAGGGCAACGCCGAGCTTATAACCGAGCTTATGGACGACGTTGTAGCCTTTACGAACCGGGGCAGGCAGATCAAGTGCAAAACGCTGGGGCAGAAAAAATATGTCGCGGCGCTAAAACGCAGCACGGTGACCTTTGGAGTAGGGCCTGCGGGAACGGGAAAGACCTATCTTGCGGTGGCCATGGCCGTGCTGGCCTTTAAAAATAAAGAGGTCGAAAAAATAATTCTCACAAGACCCGCAGTAGAGGCGGGGGAGCATCTTGGTTTTTTGCCGGGAGATCTTCAAACGAAGGTCGATCCGTATTTGCGTCCTTTGTATGACGCACTTTATGATTTTCTTGGCGCTGAAAGCTTTAAGGCGCTTTCGGAGCGCGGAGTGATAGAGGTGGCGCCGCTTGCGTATATGCGCGGGCGCACACTGAATGATTCTTATATTATTCTCGACGAAGCGCAGAACTGCACCATGGAGCAGATGAAGATGTTCCTGACCCGCTTTGGCGAGGGCTCGCGGGTGGTGGTGACGGGCGACATAACCCAGATAGACCTGCCAAGAGAAAGAAAAAGCGGACTTGTTCACGCTCTTCATGTGTTGAAGGACGTTGAGGGAATACAAGAGATATATCTAACGCATAAGGACGTTGTGCGCCATGAGATGGTTCAGCGCATAATCCGCGCCTATGAAAAGGCGGAAAAGCACGCAGAAGAGGAGGGCGGATGGAAAAAAGAGTGATCTTCGGCAATAAAAAATATGCGCCGCTCTATGGCCTTGTAATAATAATAGTAAGCTATATAATAACGGTGCTTATCGTGGTCGCCGCGATGACGGGAAAAAGCTACGATCTTCACGCCGGAATGAAGGCTCCCGAAACGATATACGCGACCCATACGGTAACGGACAGCGCTGCTACAGACGCTTTGCGCGAGGCCGCGCGCGAAAGGGTGCCGGTGGTATACCGTATCGATTCCGACCGCGTGCGCGAGCTAAAGGCGCAGGCGGAGGCGTTTTTCGTTAATCTGGGAAGCCTTAGAAGCTATGCCGTAACCGAGGAAACAAAGGGTTATTCCGCTTCGCAGTGGGCTGAAAGGCTCGACGAGGCGCAAAAAAGCTCTTTTATGAGCATGACTACGCCGGTTTTGAGCGAAGAGCAGCTTTGCGCGGTATTGGCCGCGCAGGAAAGCGAGATAAAGCTGCTTGAAAACATCGTGCTGCCAAAGCTGACCACATCGCTGAACGCGGGACTTGCGCCAGAGAGCATCGAGAATGTGCGCGAGGCGTGCAAAACGGAGATAGAGGCCACGACGGGCCTGAATGAAAGCCTGAAGGGGCTTGGCTCCGCGATTATACAGTCCTGTATGCAGGCTACCTACGTTGAGGATATTGACGCGACCGAGATAGCGAGGAACGAGGCCGCAAACGCCGTTGAAAGCATAAGGGTGAAAAAAGGCGAGCCTGTGGTGCTTGAGGGCGATGTGATAAGCGAAGGGCAAATGGCCATATTGCAGGATCTTGATCTTGTAAGGCCGGAGGACGCATCCAACGCGCCGGTATACGGGGCGGTTCTTGCCTTGTTGCCCGCCTTCGCCCTGTTTTTGATATATCTTGCGGAGCAGGCTCCGGCGCTGCTTTGCGACCAGAAAAAGCTGAGCCTCGTTTGCGTCTTGCTTTTGCTGAGCACGGCTCTCTTTGTTATCACCGATAAAATAAGCATACATATTTCTATTTCGATGTTTACCATATTGCTCTGCGCCACGCTTATAACGCCGAGAATGGGTATGGCGATAAGTATGCTTTTAGGCTTCACCTTTGCCATGATGGCGGGCGAAACGGGCGCTTATGCTCAGTTCGAAAGCCTTTCGGTGTTTGTCAGCACAGTTTTTGCGGGCTGCACCGCCGTATTCGCTCAGAAAAACATGCAAAACCGCGCGGCCTATATCTCGGCGGGGACCATCGGCGGCGCGGCGGGCGCATTTTCGATATTGGCGCTTAGCTTGATGCGCGAGCTTTCATGGGGTACGATACTTGCGAACATGGGCTACTTTTTCTGTAGCTGCCTTATTTCCGCGCTGCTTGTGGTAGGCTCTATGGCTATTTGGGAAAAGCTGTTCGATGCGGCGACGCCCGCAAGGCTGCATGAGCTGCTTAACACAAACAACCCGCTTTTGAAGCAGATGATGGCGGAGGCTCCCGGGACATATCAGCACAGTATGAATGTTGCCGCGCTTTGCGAGGCGGCAGCGCAGCGCATAGGCGCAGATCCTTTGCTCGCGAGAGTGGGCGCAAGCTATCACGACGTTGGAAAGCTGAGAAGACCTATTTATTTTGCCGAAAATCAAAAAAAGGGCGTCAATATCCACGATACCCTTGCTCCGCAGGACAGCGCGTCCATCATAACAGCGCACCAGCGCGATGGCATGACGCTTCTGCATAAATACAAATTCCCGGGCGCGGTGATCCGTATGGTAGGCGAGCATCACGGCAACTCTCTGGTGTCATATTTCTATTATAAGGCGCTCAAGGATGATCCCCAAACGCAGCAGAAGGATTACCGCTATAGCGGCAGCAAGCCCTCAACTGCGGAATCGGCCATTTTGATGCTGGCGGATTCCTGCGAGGCGGGCGTGCGCTCACTGGGAGAGTGCACAAGAGAGGCG
>CAYPAH010000088.1:4762-8375 GCA_964408655.1 uncultured Oscillospiraceae bacterium
ACAAAATAATTTCCGGCAAGCTTAGCGAAGCTGAAAACAATCTTTTGGATGAGAGCCCTCTTACGATAAAACAGATCGCCGACATAGAAAAGAGCTTCAACAAGACCTTCAACGGAATAATGCACGACAGGATAGAATATCCTGAGGATCTGGAGGCGACTAAGGGATGATAGATATAGAAAAAGCCGTGGAGGGAGTTCCGCAGGATGCGGAAAATATGATAATTCGCGCGGCCGAGGCGGTGCTCAGGCGTGAAGGGCGCGACGGGGATATAAGCGTGCTGCTGACGGACGATCTCACTATACACGCAATGAACCGTGACTTTCGCAATGTAGACCGGGCGACGGACGTGCTCAGTTTTCCCGCATGGGAAGGGGAGTCTCTTATGCAGATCCCCGACGCATATCTGGGCGATATCGCCATCTCGGCAGATACCGCAAAAAGGCAGGCAGAGGAATACGGGCATTCGTTTTCGCGCGAGCTGAGCTTTTTGACCGTGCACGGCACGCTGCATCTGCTGGGATATGACCATATAGATGAAGAAGAGAAAAAAATAATGTTCGCGATACAGGACGAGATTTTAGAGCAGATAGGAGAAACAAGATGAGAACACTGCATGACATAGAGATCAAATCTATGCTGCGCATGGCTCAGGAAGCGCAGAGCAGGGCATATGTGCCATATTCGCATTTTCATGTTGGCGCATGTCTTAAAGCAAGCTCGGGAGCGTATTATATGGGCTGCAACATTGAAAACGCCGCCTATTCACCAACCAACTGCGCAGAGCGCACGGCGCTTTTTAAAGCGGTATACGAGGGCGAACGCGACTTTGAAGCTATCGCCATCGTTTGGGACGGAGACGGCTATGCCGTGCCCTGCGGCGTTTGCAGGCAGGCGCTCGCAGAGTTTTGCGACGCTGAAATGCCGGTGATCTGCGGCAGAAAAGACGGCAACTTCAAGGTCATCGCATTGAAGGATCTTTTGCCCTGCGCTTTTACAGGAAAGGATTTGCAATGAAGGACGAAGCTTACCGTTCCGGATTCATTTCAATAATCGGCTCGCCTAACGTTGGCAAAAGCACGCTTATGAACCGCATCGTAGGCCAAAAGGTGTCTATAGTTTCGGACAGGGCACAGACCACGCGCAACCGTATAATGGGCGTGCTTACGCGGCCTGAGTGGCAAATAGTATTTCTTGATACTCCTGGCGTGACCACGCCTAAAAACCGTTTGGGCGAATACATGCTCAAGGTGGCGTATGAAAGCCTGAACGAGGTAGAGACCGTTCTTTTCATGCTTGACGCTCATCAGGGCATACGCGAAAAGGACGAGGCGATAATAGAAAAGCTGCGCACGGCCAAAGCGCCGGTGGTGGCGGCGATAAACAAAATAGACGGAACGACGCTGGATCAAATCGAAACGATACGCGAGCGTCTTGAAAAAGAAAGCTTTATTCGCAGCATCGTCAAGGTCTCCGCGCTTGAAGGCACCGGAACGGACAGGCTGATCGAGACATTGAGCGGATATCTTCCCGAAGGGCCGCAGTATTTCCCGGAGGATATGGTGACGGATCAGCCGGAGCGCATCGTTTGCTGCGAGATGATCCGCGAAAAGGCGCTGCGGCTTCTTAAAGAAGAAGTGCCGCATGGCGTGGGCGTGGATATAGAGAAGATGGAGCTTCGAAAAGAAGACGATCTCTATGACATATGGGCGACGATATACTGCGAAAGGGAAAGCCATAAGCCGATCATCATAGGGCGCAAGGGCGCGATGCTAAAAAAGATCGGCACGATGGCGCGCGAGGATATCGAGTGGCTGCTGGGTACGCGGGTGAATCTTCAGCTTTGGGTCAAGGTAAAGGACGATTGGCGCAACAGCCCCTCAACGCTTAAAATACTCGGCTATGAGTGAGACTTTTGCTCTAGGGCAAGTATGGCGCGGTAAGTAAGGTATGCGCCTATTTTCCCGGTTTGAGTGAATTCCTCCCATGAGCGCTGCTTTTCGTTTTTATCCATAGCTTTTACTCCTTTTCGGATCGGTTGCTTTTAGTATCGCTTTGCCTTCGGGGCTTCATGCCTTGAAAAAAATGGGGGACAAATGCCATCAAGCGCATATAACGGCATCGTGCTTCGCTATGCGAATTATAAAGAAAACGACCGCATCCTCACGATCTTTACGCGCGAGGCCGGCTTGATAAGCGCCTCGGCACGCGGATGCCGCCGCACGAAAAGTCCGCTGCTTGGCGCAAGCGAACCTTTTACATATGGCGAATTCATGCTTTTTGAAAGCGCTTCGGGCAAGTTCAGGGTGGACGGCTGCGAGCTTCGCGAAAGCTTTTATCCGATAAGAGAGGATATTTCCCGCTTTGCCGGAGGAAGCTCGATGCTAAAGTTCGTGGAAAACAGCGGAGTGATGGAGCGCGGCGAACGGCTTTTTTCAATGCTTTACTATGCCTTGAGTTTTCTGGCTTATACGCAGATAGATCCGGCGGATATAACCATCTGCTTTTTTGTTCGCGCGCTTTCAGAGCTTGGTATGCAGCCCGCGCTGACGCAATGCGCCCGCTGCGGGCGTGATCTGCGCGCGGAAAAAAAGCTGGCTTTTTCAGCGAAGCTCGGCGGCGCTCTATGCGCTGACTGTTCGTTCGGGGCAGAACCCGTGGCGCCGCTCTCGCTTGAGGCCATGCGCCGAATGCTGCTTTTAAGCGATGAGGATATGCAAAAGGTGCGCCTTCCGCAAAAGGTCAGAGACGAGCTGAAAAGAATCGTAAGAGCCTTTGCGTCTGGCAGCTTGGAATATGATTTCAAGGCGTTCGACCAAATTTGAAAAAATACTTCACTTGTAAAAAATTCACTTTAGGTATATAATCGTAGCGTTGTAAATGAAAGCAGGAGGACTGTTGGCATTTCTGCGGAAATGCGTGAGTGAGTTTCTTGATTATGATTTATATTTATAAAGGAGAATAGAGATGAAAAAGTATGTCTACTTGTTCAGCGAGGGCAATGCAGGTATGCGCGAGCTGCTTGGCGGCAAAGGCGCGAACCTTGCGGAGATGACTGGGCTTGGTATGCCTGTGCCGCATGGCTTCACCGTAACTACGGAGGCCTGTACCCAATACTACAAAGACGGACAGATGATTAACGACGGGATAATGGATGAGATATATAAAAATCTCACCGAGCTCGAAAAACTGAGCGGCAAAAAGTTCGGCGATAGGGAAAATCCTCTGCTCGTTTCCGTTCGTAGCGGCGCGCGCGCCTCTATGCCGGGAATGATGGATACTATTCTTAATCTCGGCCTTAACGACGAGGTGGTGGAAAGCTTTGCCAAGAAGACGAAGAATCCCCGCTTTGCATATGACTCATATCGCCGCTTCATCCAGATGTATTCGGACGTCGTAATGGAAGTCGGCAAAAAATATTTTGAAGTTCTTATAGATAAGATGAAAGAAGAACGCGGCGTAAAGCTTGACGTTGAGCTTACCGCAGAGGATCTTAAAGAGCTTGCAAGAGAATTTAAAGAAGAATATAAGCTTAAAACAGGCAATGATTTCCCCAACGATCCCAAGGAACAGCTCGTGGGCGCCATCAAGGCCGTTTTCCGCAGCTGGGACA
>CAYPAH010000089.1:0-8375 GCA_964408655.1 uncultured Oscillospiraceae bacterium
ATGCCTGCGCGGCTGTTTACCGGATTTGAGGGGGCTTGTATCGCATTTGTGGCCGTGAGGCTCGATTGCGGATAATAAAAGGCAAGTATCTGCTCATAGGACTGTCCTTCGCTCGCGCGCTGCTGCGCTCCGCGCTGGCTTAGCCCCACGCCGTGTCCGTAGCGCAAATGATAAATATTATATGTGTCGCCCGACTGCTCGCCCCAATATATGCGAAGCGAACCGTTATTCACCACGTTGTTCGCATAAAGCTCTGAAAGGCGGAAGGTGAATGAGGCGGGATAGATCATTCCAGAGGCGTCGCGAACGTTCAGGGTGATAGCGCACTGCGTAAGATTTCGCGTCGTGCCGGCATTGGCTTCGCCGAAAGTCGAAACGGAAGTTATGCTGTCTATGCCGATTATACCTATGCCGAGCGAAGCGCCGGCCTTTGAGATTATGAACTGATAGAGCGGGGCGCTTATGCTTCCGCCCGTGTTTATCGGAAAACGCACGACCTCCTTGGGGCTGTATGAATTTGCGAGGTCTGAAGGATCGAGGCTTATGGCATAGCCGAGATTACTGCGGTTTTTGGCAGGCCATGCATAGCCGGGCAAGGTAGTCTCGCCGCCGTTGCTGGCGGAAAAATAAGTGCATATTATTGTGCCGCCTGAGCTTAGCACCATTGGCAGGGTAGAATCCACCGCGTTTATCACATTGGTGTATGAAGCGTTATAGCCCTTGTATACCTGATCGGCAGAGGTGCCGCCTATGTCATATTCGGAATAAGAACCCATTTGATTGATAACATAACATTTTGCGGCTATGGCCTGAGCCTTCAGCGCCTCGATGGGGAAGCTGAGCTCGCTCATTTCATAGCCGACCACGCCGTAAAGATACTGCGCCATAGGCACTTGATTTACTACCTGGATATAGCCGCTCGATATAAGGCGAAGATTGAAGTGCCCGAGATATTTTCGTCCGTTAAGGCTGAGGAAGCCTGCGCTTCTGTCTACATTCGCGCGTTTTATTGAACAGCGCGAGCCGGAAAAAATATCGCCCAGAGATGAGTGCGTAAGCGTCATGCTTCCGCCTGCGGAGCGTATGGTGAGAGTGCCGCCGCTGAACTCTATGCCGTTTTCTTCAATAAAATAAGCGCCGCTTACGCCGAGTGAAAGCGAGGTGGCGTTGTTGGTGGTGAGCTTGACCCTCACCCAGCTATAGTCGCTTGCCGCTCTTGCGGCGGAGCAAAAGGGAGAAGCGGCGAAAAAGAGACAGGCCGCAAGCAGCAACGCGGCGGCCTTGATAAAATAAACTGAACTTTTTTTCGCAAAATCACTATACATCGGCTACATAGTAACATATTTCGTAAAAAAAATGTGAGCTTGGCCTAACAGTTTACGATTTGTTAAAAGCCTTGCTCACAATATGTTTTTAAAAGCTATATCTGTGCGTCTTAGCCGCCCTTAAATATTTCGCGGTCTTATTTTTTCGGTTCTCCTCAGCTTTTTACCGTTTCATAAGGCCAGTCTGTTATGCCGCCGAAATCATAAACGTCTATATAGCCCATTGAGACGAGCTTTTCGGCCGCTTCCTTGCTGCGTCTTCCGCTGCGGCAGTATAAAAGTATGGTCGCGTCCTTGTCGGGCAGCAAGGCGGGAGCTTCGCCGCCGATGCTCTCATTTGGCAAAAGCTGAGCGCCGGGGATATGGCCGCTTTCGTATTCCTCCTGAGTGCGAACGTCAAGCAATATGAAATCCTCGCCGGAATCCATCGACTCCTTTGCCTGCGCGGGCGTGAGCTTGTGATATTCAGCCGTGACCTCGCCTTCATCGCAGCCCTCGGGCATACAAAGCAGAGCGGTCTCGGCGCTTGCAAGCACACAGGCTTCGCCAAGAGCGGCGGGGCAGGTCTTGTCTGTGACTATGCCCTCTGTCACGGCGCAGGCAGGCTCATCGGGGCAGATATCCGAGGCTGCGCAGGCAGCTTCACCCTCAGCGCTGTAGGGGCAGGATATGCCGTTGCACTTGGCGTCCTCCGGCATACCTGGCAGCAGGCCGTCCAAGGAAAGCGAAGTCTGTTCGGTGAGCGCCGGAGCGGGAGCGGGAGTCTCAACCGGAATGGGTCCGGCCGAGGGGGCGCAGGCGCTGGTCAAAAAAAGAAACGCGGCGGCAAAGAGCGGTAAAAAGAACTTTTGCATAAGGGGCCTCCTTGAGAAAACACTATTGTAACCGAAATGGTTACTGTTTAATGTAATTATAACGGTTACATATAGAACTGTCAATACTATATTTCAAATAGATGCGCAAGATGGCGGGACGAGAGAAGATATGTTATAGTTATATTGATAAATAACAGCCTGCGAATGGGCGGCGGAGCCTGCGCGCAAGGCGTTTATCTGATAAACAGGGAGGTGTCCGCTTGATAACCGCAATTCTGATCGCGGCGATAATAATACTTTTATGTGTGCTCTTCAACAAGCTCTCAAGCAAAATGGGAGTGCCCATGCTGCTTGCATTCATAGTGCTGGGTATGCTCTTTGGCAAGGACGGCCTTTTTAAGATCGATTTTGAGGATTATGCCTTTGCCGAGAAGATATGCTCTATCGCGCTGATCTTCATTATGTTTTACGGCGGATTTGGCACAAAATGGAGCGAAGCAAAAAGCATAGCCGGCAAAGCGGCGCTGCTTTCTACGCTTGGTGTCGTGCTCACCGCCGCGCTCACCGGGCTTTTCTGCTATTTCGCGCTTCGTTTCAGCCTGCTTGAAAGCTTTCTTATCGGCGCTGTGATAAGCTCTACAGACGCGGCGTCGGTCTTTTCGATATTGCGCTCAAAAAAGCTGGGTTTAAAATATAACACATCTTCAATGCTTGAAATGGAAAGCGGCAGCAACGACCCGTGCTCATATATGCTTACGGCTGTCGTGCTCTCGCTTATGAGCGGGAAAGCCAGCGCGGGGAGCGTCGCTTATATGGTCTTTGCCCAGTTTGCCTACGGCATAGCCATAGGCGCGGCGATAGCGCTTGGCGCTTCTCTTGTGCTCAAACGCTTTAAATTCGGCTCGGCGGGCTTTGACATGGTATTTGTTATAGGCATAGCCCTGCTTTCATATGCTCTGCCATCTATGCTGGGCGGCAACGGTTATCTCAGCGCGTATATCGTCGGGATAGTGCTCGGCAATTCGAAGATACACGGCAAAAAATCCCTCGTGCATTTTCTTGACGGGCTTACCGGAATGATGCAGATGATAATATTCTTTTTGCTTGGCCTGCTCGCTACGCCCTCGCATATGCCGGCGATATTCGTTCCCGCCGTGCTTATCGCTTTATTCTTAACGATAGTGGCGCGTCCCGCGGCTGTTTTTGCGATACTTTCGCCTTCAAAATGTAAAGTGCCGCAGCAGCTTCTGGTTTCGTTTTCCGGCTTGAGAGGCGCCGCCTCCATCGTGTTTGCGATAATGGCGCTGGTGAGCGACGCTTATATGAAGCATGATCTGTTCCATATAGTGTTCTGCATAGTTCTCCTTTCCATATTGTTTCAGGGCTCACTCATACCTCCGGTGGCGAGAAAGCTTGGCATGATAGATGAAGAGCTCGACGTATTGAAGACCTTCAACGATTATTCCGAGGAGGTGGATCTTCAGTTCATCAAGCTTGCCATAACTGAAAAGCATCCGTGGCGGGATAAAGCCGTGCGCGATCTTATCCTGCCGCCCGACACGCTGCTGGTGCTGGTGCTTCGCGGCATGAAAACCATCGTGCCAGACGGCAACACCATGCTCTGGAAGGATGACGTCGTCGTTTTGAGCGCGCCCGCTTTTACGGATGATGTGGCTATCGGCTTAAAGGAGCAGAAGATAAACCGGAAGAGCCGATGGACAGGCAAGGATATAGCGGAGTATTCGCCCGAAGCCGGTGGGCTGGTAATATTGATAAAGCGCGGCGATGAGACCATTATCCCGCGCGGAGATACCAAGATCTGTGAAAATGACGTGCTGGTCATCAACGAAACGGGAAGGCGATAAAAGCATTTCGTCCATAAAAAATAAAGGCTTTTGAAGCCTTTATTTTTTTGCCGATTTCAGTTGAAAGAAGGAGGATTGACGGGCGTGTTTCTGAAAACGGAATCGGGCGCGGTGTTTGACATGCTGAAATACATCTTGGCCGCCTTTGTGGTGCCAAAGTCCTGATTCGAGCCTGTGTCCTGAACCCTGTTGAAGGCTTCGCGGAACATGGCGTTGTGAGCCTCTTCGCGGTTGAGAAGAAAATCTATCGTTTCTCTTACCTTGCTGTCTTCGATCTGGCGGTAAAGATATTCGTAAACTACCTTTGCCCGCTGTTCCGATGCGATGTTAGAGAGCAGATCGGCGCAGAGGTCGCCCGTTACGGTAACATAATCCGCCGTCCATGAATAGCCGGAGGCGTTGATAAGCCCGGGATTAAGGCCGAGGAGCACATGAGACTGTATCTCGCCCACCTTCACGGCGTTCGCGTTCACATCATGTCCGTTGAGCAGGTTGATGGTTTGAGCCACCATTTCAAGATGCCCAAGCTCCTCCGCCGCGATATCGAGGAACAGATCCTTGATATCCGCATCCTTGATCCGAAAGCTCTGAGACATATATTGCAGCGCCGCCTTCAGCTCTCCGTTCCCTCCGCCAAGCTGTTCTTGAAGCAAAACCGCGTATTGCGGGTTGGGCTGCTCCACCGCTACAGTATGAAACAGATCCTTTTCATGCTTAAACATAAAATAATTCTCCTTCCATTTTTTATAAGTTTGCGCGGATATCGCATTAGCTATGCGGCGGAAAGAGAATCGATAAAAAAGAGAGGGTCAGAGCCCCTTCGCCAGTTCCATCACTAATTTTTGCATTTCGGCTTTGGATTTTGCGTTTCTTGCCCGCGAAAGCAGATCGCCGCGTTCCGCGTCGCTAAGCGCGGAAAAGGCTTTGAGCGCGTCAAGATCCTGAGCAAGCGCCATACCGAAGCCTATAGGTATTTCGTTATTATTCAATATAGACATTTTTTCACCTCGCTCTTAGTATGAGAGGCGGGGAGCTTAATATTCCTACTTTTGCCACACAATAAAAAACCGCTGTTTCCAGCGGTTTATATCTGTTGCTTTATGCTTGTTAAATTTCGATCAGCTCATATTCTCTTGAGCCGTAGCCAAGCTCTTCGGCGGCTTCGATGGTGTGAACGCCGTGCAGGGATTCTACGCGCTCAAGAAAATGCTTCTGCCCGGGATCGTCCGTTGCGGCATAGATAAGATCCATACATGCCTGATCGATAGCGACGGGGTCAAGAGAGGCAAGAATGCCGATATCCTTCATGCAGGGGTCTTCCGCCACCGCGCAGCAATCGCAATCGACCGAAAGATTTTTCATTACGTTG
This sequence comes from uncultured Oscillospiraceae bacterium, assembly GCA_964408655.1. Classification (GTDB taxonomy): domain Bacteria; phylum Bacillota; class Clostridia; order Christensenellales; family CAG-138; genus JAQVRG01. The sequence goes on from CAYPAH010000089.1 coordinate 5,375, forward strand.
ATATAAACGATATTGCCCTTAAAGAGCTCAACGACGGAAGCTGCCGCGTCGGCCATGGCCTCAAGGAAGATATCCTGTTCCGCCATATGTCCCCATACGATGCTTTGATCCTTGGTGAAGCCCGCGGAGTGTATGAAAGCCTTGCCTTCGGTGGAGGCGCAGCCGATGGAAAGCTGCTTTAAGGCTCCGCCGTAGCCTCCAGCGGGATGCCCCTTAAAGTGCGCGAGAAGCAGCATGGAGTCATAGTTTACAATGTTCTTTCCAACATAGTTCTTTTTGATGGCCTTGCCCTTGGGAATATCAAGCTCGAGATCCGGACCCTGCGCGTCCATCAGGTCAACGCTGAAATCCTTGTCCCAGCCGTGCTCGTGCATGAGCTTTATGTGCTTGCTTGTGGAATTTCGCTCGCCGTCGTAGGCGGTGTTGCACTCGACCACCGTGCCCTTGACCTCATCTATCACGGGTTTCCAGAAATCCGGCTTTAAAAAGTTCTGGTTGCCAGCCTCGCCGGAATGCAGCTTGACGGCGACCTTGCCCTCGAGCTTTTTCCCCAGCGCGTTATAAAGCTCTACCACTTTTGCGGCGGAAATGTCTTTTGTGAATAACACCTTTGCCTTTTCCATATTAAAATAACTTCCTTTCGTGCTATATTGTGCAGCTCTGTTCACTTTGATTGTACGATCTGGAGCGCACTCCAGGTCAAGCGCCGTGTTAAGTCTTTTTATAATAGCTTTGCAGCTTATCTTATATTTATTCTACCACATCAAACTTCTTTTTAATTGTCTGATTGTTGCCTGTGATTATTATTGTGGGGTCATAATCGAGGGAGGTGCGCCCGCCGATCTTCCATGTCCATGAGGCTATGCCGTTTCCATCCGAAACGGTAGTGCCAAGGCCGTCGGCCACTGAAAGACCGGATTTATAAAGAACTTCGGCGTGATAATTGGTGTTTGGCTCTCCATGAACACGGAAGGTCACGATCTCATTACGATGAACGCGGTCGGGGAAATTTTCAAGAACGGGACTGGGGCGCGGCTTTTCCGTTGCTTCGGCCGTTGGCTTTGGCGTGGCTTCGGCTGTCGCCTGCGCGCTTTCTTCCTCTGCATTGACGAGCGTTCGTGTCAGCGGAGCTTCGGTTTTCTTTGCTGCGGAGCCTATGCCGACATATTCCTTGAGCATATATCCGCTTGCTCCGCCAACGGCCACTTTATACCAGTCTCCCTCTTCGCCGATGATCTCAATGCTTTGTCCGCCGCTGTATTCCTGCACGATGTCGCCGTCCCTGCTGGGCTCAGACCTCATATTGAGCGAATTTGCGTCGATATAAGCAATTACGGGTTCAGGCGTGGCTGTGGCTTCGGCCGTCTGCTCGGGACTGGGACTTGGCGCAGGCGTTGACGTAGGCGCAAGCGAGGGGGCTGGTGTTTCCGTGGGTCTTAGCGTGGGAGTTGCAAGGGGCGCGGCGGCTAATGTCTCAAACGGACGCGGCGGCTCTGCTTCCAATGCAGCCTCCGGTACTTCTCTTAATATGCTCTGCTCTTGCGGAGTGGGGGTCGTTTTGCTTGGCGCAATGCCAGTGATCGCCTGAATCCCGCCTATAGTAAAAGGAACGGAAAAGAACAGGACGAGCGAGCCAAGAAGCCATATCCACCATTTTTTATACCATGGCTTATGCCGTTTTCGCGCGCGCGGAGCGTAAGGCCGCGCGGCCTGCGCGCCGCACACGGGGCAAAACGGGGTGTCGAATTCATTTCCGCATTTCCAGCACTTCATTTTCAGTTCCTTTCGAAGGGAGGGGAGTATGTTTAAAGATGAGGATATGTTCCCTTTATTTTACATTATATATCATTACTGTGACAATGATATTATCAAATAAAGGTGAAAAATGGAGAAAAATCGAGCAGAAAAAAGGGCTTTGGATAATGCGTGAGCTGTTGATTCGGTTTGGATGTGCACATAATATTTGGCATTTAATTTCTTGGCGCTACTTGGCAGCGCGTGGCTTTCCGACCAGACGGTAAAGCAGATGAGCGCTTATGATTATTCGTCTTCGAAGATCGTATTGTTCATTTCCTCAAAGTCTAAGAACTCAGATATCGAAATACCCAATCCGACGGAGATCCTGTGCAGGGTTCTAAGCGTTGGATTCTTTGTGTTCCCTTTTGCGATATTATCAAGTGTGGACTGCCGTAGTCCCGACTGCGTAGCTAGCTTATTCAAAGTGATATTTTCTTGCCTGCATATTTCCAAGACTCGCTTGGCAATGGCGTTTGCATATGTCATTGACAGCCTCTTTCACCCGCTTACGGTTACTTTTAACTATCGAAGCAATGATATGCGGGCAATATTAACCGTGCGCGGTTGACACGAGGAAAAAGTATGATAAAGTAACCATATACGGTTAAACGGAGGCTCACTATGGAAGCAAAGTTTTACGATACTCTTGGCGATTTAGAACCGGAAGTCAAAGAACGACTGGAATCAACAGATATGTATCAACAGTTTTTATTGAAGCGAATCGAGTTGAAAAAGGCGGCAAGTGATGAATTTAAGCGCAGCGGAAGGCTGACAAGCGACGGAATTAATGCCCTGCGGAAAGACGTCGAAGCATTAGGGACACAGGTATTGGATGAGATCAGGCGTAGCCGGCTTATCCTGAACGAGCCCTCCTTCGAGGATCTGCAAGCCATGCGGAAAATGTCTGGCTTTTAAGCGACATATCTAAATCGATACACCATATTTGAGCGGGTAATGGAACGCCCTTCGTTCACCTCAGCGTCGAATGCTTGCGCTTCGCGCCGAGCCGCCGCGCTTGTTCGCTCAGGCCGAGCCCTAAAAACGCAACACTGTTGCATTTTATCCTCGCATCCGCTCGGACGGGCTTTCGAGTCCCTTGAATAACTCAATAAAAAAGCTCCCCCAAAGGGCAATGTCATTAAGTTAACGGTAAGCGTCAATTCAAGGACACATCAAGCCGAAATCCTCTAGCATGCATTGGGCA
>CAYPAH010000090.1:0-2507 GCA_964408655.1 uncultured Oscillospiraceae bacterium
GCCATTGAAACGATAATTTCAAAGGGTAAATTTCCTTTGATCGTGGGCGGGACGGGGCTTTACGTTAATGCGCTTACCTATCCCTTGAAATTTACAAACATACCTTCCGACGAATCGCTGAGAAAGCGGCTGGAAAGAGAAGAAGCGGAATCTCCGGGGAGCTTATATGAGCGTTTAAAGGAAGTCGATGCGATATCCGCTCAGCGGCTTCATCCAAACGACAAGAAACGAATAGTGCGTGCGCTTGAGGTATATGAGCTTTCGGGAAGGACGATAGGCTCGTTCGGGTCGGACTTTTCCAATGAGGCGGGGGAAGCGATACCTTATACGCCGAGGATCGTGGGCTTGACCATGCCGCGCGAGCTTCTGTATAGGCGCATAAACGAGCGCGTTGAGCTTATGATGCAAAGCGGATTGCTGCATGAAGTGGAGACGCTTATTGAAAAAGGCTACGATGAAAAGCTGCCCTCGATGCAGGGGCTTGGATATAAGCAGCTCTGCGCCCATATAAGGGGAGAGTGCTCTCTTGACGAGGCGGTTGAAGCGATAAAGCTTGAAACACGTCATTTCGCAAAAAGGCAGATGACGTGGTTCAAACGCGACAAGCGCATACGCTGGTTTGACTGCTCTGTTATGGATTATGGAGAACTGCTGGGCGAGGCGGAGGCTTTTATGAAAGGACGGGGGATGGATACTGATGCCTAAACAAACAGAAAACATTCAGGATTTATTTCTGAACAAGTTAAGAAAAGCCGGAATACCGGCAACTATCCATGTTATGAACGGCTATCAGATAAAAAACGCGATAATAAAAAGCTATGATAGCTTCGTGGTGATAATAGAGGCGGATTCGCAGCAGATGATGCTTTATAAACACGCCATTTCATCCATTACGCCGCAAAAACCCCTTGAAATGAGAAAGGAAAAAGAAAACGATGGAGAAGCGTAACACGGCGGTGGAAACTGCCGTTTCCGAATTTATATCTCAAGCTGAAAGATCGCTCGCTAAAACCTTTGAACGAATAGAAAAAATCGAATATGAAAATCAAAAGCGCGTGCTTGCGGCCTTTCAAAAAGAGCAGGTGGCGCTTCGCCATTTTGCGCCTACAAGCGGTTATGGTTATGATGACATAGGCCGCGACACGCTTGACAGAGTGTTTGCGCACAGCCTTGAAACTGAGGACGCTTTGGTGCGTCCGCAGATAACGAGCGGTACTCAGGCAATATTCACCGCGCTTGCCGGACTTTTGGAAGCCGGAGACACGATGCTTTCAATAAGTGGAAAACCGTATGATACGCTTGAAAATGCCATAGGCATCAGCGGAGATGAGCCAGGCTCGCTAAAGCGTATGGGAATCAAATATAAGCAGGTTGAGCTTAAAAACGGGAAGATAGATATAGACGCCGCAATAGCGGCGCTTGAAAAGTCCGTGCGGCTTATATATGTTCAGCGTTCGCGCGGTTACGCATGGAGAAACGCTATCGCGCCGGAAGAAATGAAAGCCGCTTTTGAAAAGCTGCATCAAGCCGCGCCGAAGGTCTGGATAGTTGTGGATAATTGCTACGGAGAGTTCGTTTGCGCGCATGAGCCTTCAAAAATGGGCGCGGATGTGATAATAGGCTCGCTGATAAAAAATCCCGGGGGCGGAATAGCGCCTACGGGAGGATATATTGCCGGAAAAAAAGAATGCATCGCAAAAATAGAAAATCGCTTGACCGTCCCCGGAATGGGACGCGAGGTCGGCTCTTATGCAGGCGGCTATACGCCATTTTATCAAGGCTTGTTTATGGCGCCGCACACGGTGGCGCAGGCGCTCAAAACCGCTGCGCTCTTTGCCGCGGTCTTTGAAAAGGCGGGAATGGTGAGTATGCCTAAAAGCGACGATGAGAGATCTGATATCGTGCAGGCGCTTCGCTTTGACGACGCGGAATCCCTCTGCGCGTTTTGTCGCAGCATACAAGCGTCTTCGCCGGTGGACAGCTTTTTAACTCCCGAGCCATGGGATATGCCGGGATATAACCATCAAGTGATTATGGCGGCGGGAGCCTTCGTTCAAGGCGCATCTATCGAGCTGAGCGCGGACGGGCCTATCTGCGAGCCGTATACCGTCTATATTCAGGGCGGGCTCAGCTATGCGCATGGCAGGATCGCCGCTCAAGAGGCTCTTTTATCCTTGCAAAAAAGAGGGAACGTCAATATCTGCGATATAAGGCTATGACCTTGCCGATGATCTCAACGCCGTCATTCGGAACGAGGATGGGCTTCATGCTGCTGTTTTCGGGCTGTAGGCGGATGAAATCATTTTCGCGGTAGATTCGTTTTACCGTTGCTGCCTCGCCGTATACGGCGCTTACGCGAGCTACGGCGATATCGCCGTTTTCAACGGACAAAGCCTTGTGCACTACGATTTGATCTCCGTTTAAAATACCGGCGCCTATCATGCTTTCTCCCTCAACATTAAGAATAAACACATCCCTTGCGTCGGCTTTGTGCAATATATCGGAGG
>CAYPAH010000090.1:2517-8339 GCA_964408655.1 uncultured Oscillospiraceae bacterium
TGGCTGGTACAATCGAAACTGTGCAATCAATCCGTATCTGATCGAAGGCAAGAATGGGGTTGCCGGCGGCGACCGCACCAACTATTGGAACATTGATAAGGTCGTTTGCCGGAACAGCGGCGCTGTGCACCACTGAAATAGTTCTCTGCCGCGAAGAATCCATGCGGATATAACCCTTGCGCTCAAGGGTTTTCAAATGCATATGTACGTTAGACGTTGACTTTAGGCCGACGGCAGCGCCTATTTCGCGAACCGTTGGCGGATAAGAGCGTTCTTCGCAAAAACTCACGATAAAATCATATACAGCCTGCTGACGCTGGCTTAAATCGCTGCCCTGTGCCATTTTTTCTCCTCCAAATAAGCATTTTGTGTTATACTAGGTGCATCTAAAGTATAACATAGAACGCATGTTTTGTAAACAAATGTTCTAAAGGAGACTTTTATGACAATAGATGACGATTATTGCACCTTAGACCCGACAAAGATCTGTGATAATTGCTGTAAATGTTTAGAAGCTGATGAAGCATATCGCGTTCTGCGCGCCGATATGCGCATTAACGATATGCCCGGCGGAACCGAAGATGATGATGAAGATGATGATATTGAAGAAGTCGCCGCAGAAGAAGATATAAGCGCGTCCGTTCTTGAAGAAGACGAGCCGGAGCTTCCGGAAGAATACTTGCAGCTTACGGATATTCCTATCGATTTGGAGGATGAGGAAGAGGACGAATTCGAATTTGGAAAAAACCTGCCTCCCATTGAGATAGATCCAAAGCTTCTGGCCGAATGGGAAGCGAAACTTGCGGACATTGAAAAAAGGGAGCAGGAAGTGCCAAAGCTTTACGGCATAAGGAGAAAAAGAGAGAGCTAATCGTCTCTGAGTTTTATGACTTTTGCCGCGATACGTCTTCTGTCCTCAGAAACGGCGGCATAATGCTTGCGCGTGGTGTTAACGTCCTTATGGCCGAGAACATCGGCAACGAGATAAATATCTCCCGTTTCGCGGTAAAGAGCCGTCCCATAGGTACTTCTAAGCTTATGGGGCGATATTTTTTTCAGAGGAGTGGCTATTGCGGTGTATTTTTTGACGAGCTGCTCAACTGCGCGCACCGTGATGCGGCTTTTTTGCAGAGAAAGAAACAGGGCGTCTTCATGTCCGGGCTTGGCCGCTATAGCTTCTCTTTCAAGCATATATGAAAGCAGGGCGGCCCTGGCTTCGTCTCCGAAAACAAGAATGTCCTGATTGCCGCCCTTTCTGATTATTGAAAACTCATTGGCGGAAAAATTGATATCGTCGATATTTATACCGACAAGCTCGCTGATGCGAATGCCGGTTCCGAGGAATAATGTGAGTATGGCCAAGTCACGCGACTGCGTGTGGCGGTGATATTCCTTTTGTTTTTCGCTTAATCCGTCTCCGTTTTGCACGGTGTCAAGAAGTGTGGCTACTTCGTCCGGTTCTAGACGCACGATGGCTTTATCGTGTATTGTCGGAAGGTCAACCAGCGAAGGAGCGTTTGTTTTAAGCTTTTCCTTTTTGCAGAAATATTTATAAAATGCGCGTATAGAAGCCAGCTTTCGCGCTTTCGCGCGTTCACCGTTGGTAACGTCTTTGTCGTTGTCGTCAACATGAAATGAAAGATAGCTCATATAATTTTCGATATCGGTAACGCTTACGCGATCAAGATCTTCAATACGGATTGCCGCGACGCTTTCTATCTTGCAAAAATGAGAAAGAGAGAGCAGATATTTGAAAAAGATACGCAGATCCGAAAGATAGGCATAGCGGGTACGAACCAGAGTTTCGTTTTCTATGCCGCGAATAAACTCTGCGCAGTAAGGCGGCAATTCCTCCAGCAAAGCGCGAATCTTTAACAGTGTTTCTTTATATTGGCTGCCTGCGTATGTCGTAGTCAACTGATAAAAGACCTCCTATCAACCGAATAACTGCACATAATAATTATAGCCGTTTGCTGAATAAAACCCGATTCCTATAGAAGAATAGCTTCCATTGAGAATGTTCTGGCGATGACCGGATGAGTTCATCCAGCCGTCCATTATGGTCGCATGTGAAATATTCATCCCGCTGGCTATGTTTTCAGCGCGAATAGCAGAGCTCATGCTTAAAGCGCTTGAACCGTCGGGGCGGGTATGGCTGAATGAAACGGAGATCTCTTGTGCCCGGGTCGCAGCCGCTTTCATAAGAGTGGAGCTCTTGCTTAGAGCAGCTAAGCCGTTGTTTGCGCGCTGCTGATTGGTCATGGCAAGAATAGTGTCGATGGCCGTGCCGGAATCGTTGGCTACAACGGGGATAAGCGTAGAATTATCCGGAGCTTCAACAAAGGCGGGAGCAGGGGTCTCGGTTTTTGCGGGACTATCTTTTTTGTCGGAATTTTTTTCCGTCGGCTTAGGCGTTTTAGCCGGCTTTTCGCTTGGCGTGGGGCTTGGCTCCTGCGTGGGCGGGGGAGTAGGATCAGGAGTAGGGAGCGGCGTAGGACTGGGCGTTGGAGGCGGAGTGAGCAGTTTTTTCTGTTCAGGGGTATGCACCGGCGCTTCCACATCGATTATTCCTTCGTCTGTTATAAGAGTCTCTTTAACCACAGCGGCGGCGGGATCGCAACCGAGTAAGGAGAGAGACAGGCAGAGAATGATGAAAAAAACTATTATTCGTTTCATGTGTTTACTTAAACCTCGGCTTCGTTATATGTGGTCAATACATTCGCAACTATTCGTAAAAGACAAGTTTTGCGAATAGTTAATGCGATTTTAAGCTTTGTTCTCGTTTCGCATGGTGTTTATAGCTTGTCTTGCCAAAGCATCGCAGCGGTTGTTGTGTACGTCGTCGCTGTGGCCTTTGACTTTTATCCAGCTAACCTCATGTTGCTTTATCAAGGATATTATTTCCAGCCAAAGATCTTTATTATCAACTTCGGATTTATTGCTCGTCTTCCATCCGTTTCGCTGCCAGTTATAGATCCATCCGTTGTTGAATGCGTTGCACAAATACGCGCTGTCGGTATGCAGCTTTATACTGCATGGCTCTTTAAGCGCTTTAAGCGCGCCTATGGCGGCTTGAAGCTCCATGCGGTTATTGGTCGTGTTGCCCTCCGCGCCGGAAAGCTCTTTTAGAAAATCCTTATATATCAAAATTGCGCCCCAACCGCCGGGACCGGGATTACCGGAACAGGCCCCGTCGGTATAGATTGTTATTTCTTTCACAAAAACAAAATCTCCATAATTTATTGCTATTTTGAGATTGATTATACCACGCCGCGGCTTTTTCTCCTATAGGCAAATACTGTGGCAAATGTCAATAAGTATTTGTGATATTATTAAATAAAAATTTCTCATTTTCGAAAACTTCATAAGAAGTCCAGTAACTTAGCACCTTTCGCGGCATAGAGTTTATCCATTGCTCTATGTCGCTTATTCGTTTGCTTGTTATATTTGTCATGTCCTTTCCCTTTGGGATAAAGCGTCTGATTATGCGATTAGCGTTTTCATTTTTCTTTCAAGCTTTTACCGCTACCGGGCGTACCGCTATATAGATATATCACAGATCAAAACCGCGCTTTCGAAGTTCTGGCTTATACTCTCTTTCTACGGTTTCCCAATCAGGAATCCAGTTTTTACATTTAGAATCATAAGTGTGCTCTATAAGCTTCCCATCAAGCCAACATGCCAAAAAATTAGCACAGTTCGAACAGCGTTTAGTTATTACACTTTCAATTTCTTTCATAGTAATCATTTTTAATCTCCAAACATTTTGACCCAGCGCATGACTATGCTATAAAGATAAAACAAACCTATAGCAGCCCCCCATGAAGCGCCTATGATTATGCATTTACCTATAGGAAGAAACCAATTAACATACCCCATGTAAGGAAGACTTGAAAACTCGCTTATATAAGGCTGAAAAGGTGACAAAGGCAATGCAGATATAATAGCATTTGCAAAAGCGTCAATAATTTGTTGCATCATAGATAACATAAGTTTACCCCCTTATTAGATCGCGTGTTGCCATTATCAAACCAATTACAAATAGCAGGAGCATCATTGTTCTAAATATTTGTGCGGCTTCGTCAAATTCTGAAAAATCAACTTCCATAGTATAATCAAGTCCTATAGAATCCACCTTAAAACGCCATTCGAAGCTAGGAGCTTCGGGGGCAGCATTAAGAACACCAATAAAATCTATAAGGTCAAAAGGTATGCAAAAGGGGAAATAATCTTTAAGATTAAATTGAAATTTAGGCAAGCTAGTATCAACCTTTTCACCTGTAAGTATTTCTTTTATAGTTGTTATCAAATCTTTTGTTTTTGTAATATCTTTTTCCATAACATCAACACCTTCAGCTATGCCAGAAAGAACACCGCTTACAGCAACGCTTTCAGCATCAGCTTTTGCAAGCGCTCGTTCAATAGCATTTATAAGGTCTTTAGCCGAATCTGTCTGATTGGCTTCCAAGGCTTTCAAGGCAGCCAAAAGACCTATCAAATCATTTGTTCTTTGGTAATGTACTTCATTATGTAACCACAAACGTTAGCTTTTGAATCATCCAACAGGACGGAAGTTGAAAAACCCAAAGTCCACGATTCACAATTCAAGATAGCTTGTCCTCGGCTTGTTTTACGTCCAGAATCAGACATTTTGAGATTTCCAGATACTAAACCATGAAAATGCACAGCGCCATCTTTATGACGCTCTGGAAAAATAAGATAAGACATATCATTGCGATTGACTTTATGGCTATTCAATAGGCAAATACTGTCCGATTTTCATTGACATGGATAATCTGATTTGCTATAATACTCCCGTTGGCGACTTAGGGGCATGATGTAATGGTAACATAGCGGTCTCCAAAACCGTTCTTGAGAGTTCGAGTCTTTCTGCCCCTGCCACACACAAAAAGCCGGAAACGATTATGTTTCTGGCTTTTTTTGCTTCGGCTAGTTCGTGCCACTCTCAATTACCTAAGGGTTGAATAAATTGCGGGTTAACGAAAGTCGAATAAATCCTTATGCGACGACCAATCGACTGCTCCATGAATTAGTTCAGCGGAATTCATCACTATCACAGCATCCGGACTGGTATCTTCAATATACGCTTGCACACTGCCTGTATAGTGTCGAAGATCCAATGCGTCAACTTGCTTTACACCTAATGCAACAAATGGCACAACACAGCCAGCGAATGAGTCATGTAATATGAGCAGCTTTAAATTCCCTGCATTCAACATGTTCTCAATTTTTATGAGCGCTTGGTCGCCATGATTATATGCTACATATGCATTTTGGTTATAATAGTCTTTTTTCTCGACATGCGACATATCATAGGTTACAGACAAATCCCCCACCGCATCAATGCCTAAGCTTGGTATTTCATAGTGGAGTTTGGTTTGGTACTTAGGATACAATAGCACAAAATCATCGGGAACAGTTCGTGCCAGAGTGACCTTCTTTCCCTGTGACCCTAAGAACCATTCGGAATATTCAACATGCGTAAAGCAATTACTATTCAAAGACAAAGCATCAATATCATCGCCATATTTTTCTTTCAAAATCTTCAATACATGGCGCGATGCCCATAATCCGGTCTCCGCTCTCCAGTGATGATCTGTACGATAAAACAAGTCACTGCGCGTTAATCCTTCCTCAAGCGCTGTTTCTCTTAAATCGAGTGTTTCAACGCCCGCCGAAGATATTTTAGCAAGAAAATCATCAGCATTTTGATTTGAAAAATCAGTAATGCCGTACACGCCGGCATTGTTATTAACCAATGGAGTACAGCCAACAAGCGCGGCAAGAAGAAGAAATGCCGC
>CAYPAH010000091.1:0-8202 GCA_964408655.1 uncultured Oscillospiraceae bacterium
TCACCTACGATGTCGATATGTATTTAACCGGGAAAACGTTGTTTGAAGCCTATCCTTATTCTGTAAGCAGCAGCGGGTACTGCATCAGTTACGGCAACACCTTGTATATGAAGGGCTCCACCAGCGATGCGCGCCTTTACAGGCAGACCAGCGCTACCACCGTAAACTGTGACTTCAATGACGGAACCTACCTTAATACATTGAATTACCTCTATTCGGCGCTTGGTTTTACGTATGCGGACGTTGCGGCGGGGAATGTATATATGACCGCAAATATTCTTCTGACGAACTTTGGCTTTAATATCAGCGTTTGTGATACAAAGACCTGGGGCGCCTATACCGCGACCATCACCGTAGCCCCCGTGGCCGAAGTGCCTGCGACCGGCAGCATGAGCTATCTCGGATTCGCTCTGCTTGCACTGGCAATCGCCACCGCCGCCGTCTCTAAAAAGAAGGTTCGCGGTTAACAATTCCCCCACACATCAAAAGGAGCCCGCAAGGGCTCTTTTTGTTTATGCTTGAGATAAGGGAAAGACTGTTTGCGCTATGCGCCAAGGCATGTAAGGATCTTGCTAAAGTTATTACAAAATGATTACGATTTTTTCAGAGCTGAAATGCGATATATGGTTTTATGAACAGTTTATGAACGAAAATTGGCTGAAATTGGGAATTGTGGACGAATTATGAATGAGATAATAACGCTTTATGAATTATTACTTATTTGTAACAAAATACGTTGACAGGGTATTTTTGCGGTGCTAAACTTAGCCCAAGATAAAGGTGATGCGGCGAAAGCCTAGGGAAACGTCACTTGGAAAGGAGCGATAGAGAATGTCGTTTATCGGTATCATGGCGGTCGCACTTTCTGTCGTTGCTACCATAGCTAACAGGAAGTATATTCACGAAAACGACCGTTCTGAATAAAGAGCGAGTCGTGTAAAAGATAAACAAAAAGACCTTCTGCCGCAATGAAGCGGCGGGAGGTCTTTTATAATTCGGGAAAAGGATGGCTTTGTTCTATTTATCGATCCAGTCCTTCACCTGCGCATAGAGCCAATCCGTCCACGCCTGCATTCCTTCGCCCGTTTTGGCGGAGACAGGGAATATTTCAAGCTTGGGGTTGCGCATAAGCGCATATTCGCGCAGCTTATCCATGTCAAAATCGAAATACGGCAGCACGTCTATCTTATTTATTATCAGCGCGTCGCAAACGGTGAATATCAAGGGGTATTTCAGCGGCTTATCATGTCCTTCGGGAACGGAAAGGATCATAACGTTTTTCACGGCTCCCGTGTCGAACTCCGCGGGACAAACGAGATTGCCGACGTTTTCGAGAAATACGAGATCGAGCTCCTTTGTGCCAAGCTCTTTAAGTCCCTGCTCGGTCATGCCCGCGTCAAGATGGCACATCCCGCCCGTATGAAGCTGTATCGTCTTAACCCCGGTGGAGGATATCGTCTCCGCGTCAACTGCGGAATCAATGTCCGCCTCCATAACGCCGATGCGCAGTTTATCCTTCAGCGCGCCGATAGTGCGCATAAGCGTAGTCGTCTTGCCGGAACCGGGGGAGGACATAAGGTTCATCAAAAACGTATGCTCGCTTTTAAGAAGATCGCGAATGCGGGCGGCTTCGGCGTTATTATCGGCAAAAATGCTTTCCTTTACTTCAATGATTCGTAAGGAGTCCATATATAAACCTCTTTTCCTGCATTTTATACTTTCTTGGCAATATGATGATTATAGCATATAAGGCCGCGTCTTGAGTATAAAAAGCGGAGCTTTTATTTCTTCTTAGAACGAGAGCGTGTAAGTCCGGTTAATATCGACTTCGCTGCTCATGGTTTCATTTTTGTTGGTCAAGACGGCGTTTTTCTTTACGCTGTAATCTTCGATCTTTTGAACGGAGACTCCGGTTTTTGAATGGCGCTCGATAAAAGCGTTGCTGCCCTCCGTGGCAAATCCTGTTGTAAATGTCACCCTTATGCGATAAAATAACTATGGACGTTTATTTTTACACGGTATCAACATGAATCGAGGGTTAGTATTGAACGCGAAGCCTCTTTGGAAGAATATCGCTATCGTGGCGGCTTGCGGCCTGTTAGGCTTTATCGGCGTATATCTCATGCCGGTGCTCGAGCTGCTTCCGCTTTTGCTTGCCTTCATCATGCTTGGCACGGGACAGCCTGCTTTGGCGGCGCTTTCGGCGGCGGCGGCCTGCTTTGGCGCATATTATGCTTCGCCGGCGGGCTTTGGCTATTCGCTGGCGGTCTTTGTGCCGGCGAGTATAATTTTAACGATCTTCTTCAGATATAAAAAGCCTTACAGAACGGCGGCTTCGGCAGTTGCGCTTTGCCTTGCCGTTTCGCGCTATCTCAGTTACTGCCTGCCATCTATCATGGCGGGGGAAGAGGCTTTTTATCAGATACGGACTTTGCTTGAACAGATAACGCAGGCATATGTTTCATTCGGACAAATGATGGGCGTTCAGCTTTCCGAGGCCGCGCCCGCATTGATTGCCGATATGGCGCCGCAGATGACGATGATAGCGGCTATAGCTCCGGCGATGCTCTTTGGCTTTATCAACGTGCTGGGCTGTTATCTCTTATGCAAAAAAAGAGGCGTTGCGTTAAGACCCATGGCGCCATATTATGAATGGAAGCTTTCGCGCGACAGCTTGATCGGCGCGGCCATACTCACGGCTGGGATGATCGTTGTGAGACTTATGTCCTTGAAATACGCCATGGCCATAAGCGCGGCGGTAGAGACGATAATCGTTTGTGAGTTTGCCTTCAACGGTTTTTGCTACAGCGAGTTCCTTTCCGTTAAAATAATGAAGCAATCGACCGGACGAAGGGTGCTTCGCTATATACTTTATGTCCTCTTTGTGCCATATAGCATAGTCGTATTGGCTATACTGGGTCTGGCGGACGGCATACTCTCGCTTAGGGCGCGTTTCACAAACATGCCGCCCAATCCGCCGCAATAAAAACAAGGAGCGTTTCTCATGCGTAAACCACCTGTCGCTATAATGAGTATATTTGCGGGCGTCGCGCTGCTTTTATGCGCGTTTTATGCGCTGCGCGTCAATATGCTTTACGGCTTGATAGGCGCGGGGACTGCGCTTGTGCTATATATGCTCGGCCTTGGCCAGTGGATACGCTATAATAAAGAAATAGGGCAGCTTCTCGACGATGTGTTCAAGGATAACAAGAGCGCGGCCGAAATGATATTCACCCGCATCAATGTGCCCTCGCTTTTGTTCGACGCCGAGGGAAAGATAGTTTGGACGAACAACGCCATGCGCGAGCTTTACGCGGGCGGAGATATAAAAAAGCTTTTGCCGCAGATAGAGCTGCCGATAGCGCAAAAGAGCATGATTATTTCGCGCAACGGCATGGATTTCATGGTCAGCAATATGTATGTGAAGCGCGAAAATCAAAAGCTTCGCGGCTTGACATTCCAATATTGGATAGACCGCACCGAGGCGCTGCATTATTCCCGCCTTTATGAAGAAAAAATGCCAACGGTTGCGCTGATATACGTCGATAATTACGACGACCTTACCTCTGATGAGCAGTTCCGCCGTCATTCTGTGCTTGCCGAGGTAGAGAGGCGCATAAAGGAGTTCGTTCAAAGCATAGACGGCGTATACCGCCGCTATGAAAGTTCGAAGTTTTATGTGGTGTTTGAAGCCAAGCGCCTTGCGGAGCTTGAAAAAAAGCGTTTTCCGCTTCTCGACGCGGTGAGAAGCATAGACACCGGCACAAATCTTTCCGTTACGCTTTCCATAGCCGTTGGAACGGCGGATAGGATATTCCGCGCGGATGAGGCGGCGCGCGAGGGCATGGAGCTTGCGCTGGGGCGCGGCGGAGACCAGGCGGTTGTCAAGAGGGGAAGCAGCTTCTCCTTCTTTGGCGGAAACAAAATGGTGACGACGCGCAACAGCCGCGTGAAGATAAGACTGTTTTCCAAAGCGCTGAAACAGCTTTTTGAAAATGCCGATCAGGTCTTCGTCATGGGGCATAATCATCCTGATATGGACTGTATGGGTGCGGCGCTTGGAATAATGAGATGCGCCTATCATGCAAACGTGAAATCATATTTTGTGCTCGATGCGCCGAATGTTACAATACAGGCGGCGCTTGAGACTATGAAAAACAACGATATCTACAGAGACAGGGTGATAAGCCCCGAACAGGCGGGCAATATGCTAAGACCCGACGCCGTGGTCGTCGTGGTCGACACCCAAAGAAGCAATGTGGTGATGGATAAAGAGCTTTATGACCGCGCCGAAAAAACCGTGATAATCGATCATCACAGGCGGCCGGTCGATATTCTCAGCAATCCCACGCTCAGCTATCTTGAGGCGGGAGCCTCCTCCGCCTGCGAAATGGTGACGGAGATAATACAGTATTTTGATGATAATGTGCGCCCGACGGCCTTTGAATGCGGCGCGCTGCTAACGGGCATAACGCTTGACACAAAGCGATTTGTTTTCAGCACGGGCGCGCGCACCTTTGAAGCGGCGAGCTATCTAAAGCGCAACGGCGCGGACAACAGCGCGGTAAAGATGATGTTTCAGGATGACATGGCGCTTTATAAAGAGCGCACCCGCGTAGTGCAGGCGGCGCTTATAATGGAAAGGGGCATAGCGATATCCACCTGTCCCGAGGGCGTGAGCGACGCGGCGCTTATAGCCGCGCAGGCAGCCGACGAGCTTATAACTCTAAAGGATATACAGGCCGCCTTCGTGTTTGCAAACGTAAATGGCGTAATTATGATAAGCGGACGAAGCACAGGAATAATAAACGTGCAGCTCATACTCGAAAAAATAGGCGGCGGCGGTCATATGACGGTTGCGGGCGCGCAGCTTAGAAACACGAATATCGACGAGGCGATAGAACAGCTTACACAAGCGATACAAACTTATTTGCAGGAGGCGGAAACACAATGAAGGTTTTATTGACATCGGACGTTAAAGGCAAGGGCAAGGCGGGCGACATCGTGAACGTGAACGACGGTTACGCGCGCAATTTTCTCATTCCACGCGGCTTGGCTACTCCGGCTGACGCCAACAACATGAACGCGGCCATGGTGAAAAAAAGCGCCGACGCGCACCGGCTCGAGGTTCAGCGCAAGAACGCGAGAGCTTTGGCGGACGGCATGAGCGGACTGACCGTAAAGGTATACGCAAAGGCGGGAGACGGACGTTTGTTCGGCTCGGTCGGCGTAAGCGAGATAGCGCAGGCGTTAAAAGAGCAGTTCGACATAACTGTGGATAAGAAAAAGATACGCCTTGACGAGCCGATCAAAACGCTCGGCATTACGGACGTGAGCGCGCATCTTTATGAAAAGACCGACAGCAAATTCAAGGTAGAGGTTTTGCCCCTGCAATAAGGAGTTCTTTACATGGAACAAGGCAATAAGGCCATCGGTATGCCCTATAACGAAGAGGCGGAGCGTTCCGTACTCGGCAGCATGATTTTAAGCCGCGCCGCTGCGGAGGCCGCGCTTGAAAATCTGCGCGGTGAGGACTTTTATGTGCCGCGAAATCAAACGATATTCGAGGCTATGCAAGAACTTAACAATCATGGCCTTGCGATAGACACGGTGACTCTTTCCGAGTCGCTTCGCCGCACCGGAAGATTCGAAAGCATAGGCGGTCTTGAGTTTTTAAGTTCGCTTACCGTCGATACTCCCTCCGCTTCAAACGTAGAGCAGTATATAAGCATCACGCAGGAATGCTCCGTGATGCGCCAGCTCATAGCGGCGGGCGGAAGAATAGCGGATGAAGCGCGGCGCGGAGAAAAATCCCTTGAGGAGATGATAGACGGCGCCGAGCGCGCGATCTACAATATCTCTATGCGTCGGGCGCAGGATTCCATGGTGCACATACGCGAGACCGTTATGGCAAGCTACACGCATATCGGCGAACGCATAAAGCTCAAAGGCAGTCTTTCGGGAGTTACCACGGGCTTTATCGAGCTTGACGCCATCACCTCGGGACTACAAAAAAGCGATCTTATCATCGTTGCCGGCCGTCCCTCGATGGGTAAAACGGCCTTTGCGCTCAACATAGCCCAAAATGCGGCCACAAAAGGCGCCACGGTCTGTATTTTCAGCCTTGAAATGTCCGCCGAGCAGCTCGTTAAGCGTATGCTTTGCGCCGAGGCGGGTGTTGATATGCAGCATATCAACAGCGGCAAGGTGGAGGATGACGAGCTGATACGCATTGCGGACGCTCTTTTGCCGCTTTCCGGATGCAATATCTATATAGACGATAATCCTGGCGCGGGAGTGGCGGGCATACGCAGCAAATGCAGAAGATTGCAATCAAGGCACGGGCTCGATCTTGTTATAATCGACTATTTGCAGCTTATGCAGACCTCGGGCAAATCGGATAACCGCGTTCAGGAGATATCCAACATAACGCGCTCGCTCAAGATAATGGCGCGAGAGCTTGGCGTTCCGATAATACTGCTCTCTCAGCTATCCCGCGGCCCTGAAAGCCGAAAGGATAATCACCGTCCTATGATGGCCGACCTTCGCGAATCGGGCGCTATAGAGCAGGACGCCGATCTTATTATGATGCTTTACCGTCCGGCGGTATATGGCGAGAGCGAGGATAACGACACCGAGGTAATTCTTGCCAAACACAGGAACGGCCCCACGGGAACCGTGCATCTTGCATGGATAGAGAGCGTGGCTCGTTTTGCAAACGCCACACAAAGGGATGAATATTGATCTTGAACGAAACAAAAGACGCCTTTGCATATGCGAAGGCGTCTTTTCTAATATGTTTTCAGCTATATAATTATTTTTTGTGCAGGCCCAGCGCGTTTATCGTGTGGCGCATATGCAGGTTCATGGCGCATAAAGCGCCTTCGGCGTCGCGGCGCGAAAGGAATTCCAGTATCACCCGGTTGTCGGTTATGGTCAGTTCTTCCAGCACGGAAAGATTGGTGGCTAATTCCATGGTCTGATGAACGGCGCTGTTGATTATCGGAAAAAGGCGTATCATAAATTCATTGTGAGAGGCTTTGCTTATAAGCGTGTGGAATATCTGGTCGCTTTCCGCCCAATCGATATGCGCTTTTATTTCGCGCACCACTTTGTCGCCCTGAGCGCAAATATATTCTATCTCTTCATCACTGGCGCGCGAGCAGGCGAGGGCGATGCACTGAGGCTCGAACATCAAACGCATTTCGTATAGATCCTTTAATCGCATATGCGCGCGGTCAATGGTCTTTAAGCCGAAATCGGCGTCGAACACATCGTCGGCAACAAAGGTGCCCTTCCCGCGGCGTACTTCCAGAATACCCTGTGCGGCCAGTGCTTTTATAGCCTCGCGCAGCGTTGCGCGGCTTACGCCGAGCTCGTCTGAAAGATCGTTTTCATTGGGCAGTTTCTCGCCGGGAGAAATAGTCTGATCGATAACGATCATGTTGTAAAGAACGTCAGCCGTGCGTTCAGATAGGCTTTTCGCTGCCATAAGCTACCTCGATACTTTTTTCATTTTTTAAAAGCTGTTGGATAATATTTTTATACCCTGACCCGATTGACAAGAATGCGCATATGGTGTAATCTGTTGTCATACAATATCATACAACATCAGACAAGATGCCGCAAGAACAAATCAGATAAACGTATAAAAAATATAAAAGAACCGATAAAGAGCCATCAGAGGAATATTGAAAGGGAGAGCCAAATATGATTCATTCATTTACAGAATTGATCGAAAGCGTAAAAAATGCCAACCGCCGTATTGCAGTAGCCGTAGCGCAGGATGAAGAAGTGCTGCTGGCCGTGAATAACGCCATGAAGCTTGGAATCGTGAGCCCAATTATGGTGGGCGACGAGGCCGAGATCAGACGCATAGCGGGGGGACTTGGCATCTCTCTTGCAAACATGCAGATAATCGACGTACCGGATAAGACCGAAGCCTGCCGCACGGCCGTGAAGCTTGTACATGACGGCGAGGCGGACGTTGTGATGAAGGGCATAGTTGATACCTCTGTCATACTCAAAGCGGTTCTGGACAAAGAAATCGGCCTTAGAGACGCACCAGTGCTTTCACATGTCGCGGTGTTCGGCGTAAACGGCTTTGACCGCCTTCTCTATATAACCGACGCGGCAATGTGCATCGCTCCCGATGTGGAGCAGAAAACGCATATAATCAGCAACGCCGTCAAGGTAGCGCAC
>CAYPAH010000092.1:0-1458 GCA_964408655.1 uncultured Oscillospiraceae bacterium
TTATTGTCTGAGATTCAGTATCCGCTGTAAAGACGTCGGGTGGATTGACGCTTACAGGCGGAGCTCCTCAAAGGCAGGGAGTTCGAGAAAGGCGCTCCCGCGCCGACGCTGAACGACCTTGCCTGCAGAGCCGGGAAAATAGGTAAAATAGCAGTATTTCACGCCATAAGCAGCCAAAGGAGCGCTCTTTCGAGCGCCCCTTATTAACGAGGGATAATCAACTGTCGCCGCGCAAAAGATTCTCCGCATAGTCGCGAAGTCCCGAATACGAATTGACGCTATCAGACCTGCTGCTTATCTGTTCCTGCACATATCCCGGCAGGTCTTCAAAATATCTTTTCGCGTTCTGATCCTGTTCAAACATCGCATACATGTTCGAATACTTGGTTTCCAAGATTACCACCTCCGCTTCAAGCTTGCCCTTATAAAGCTGCTTTTATGCGGAGAATATTATGGCTTGTGCTGCGCTGTATATAGAATACGCAGCTAAGAAAGCAAAGCTTACTTGCAGAGTTATATATTGATTTTTCCATGAGCTTCTTCGAATTCTGAAATTGCCTTGCGAATCAACTGCAACAGCATCCAATTCATTGAGCGATCATCATATCTTGCAACATACTCAAATTGCCGCAGGAGGGTCTCATTGATCCTTAAAGATAAATGCTTTTCATTCTTTTTCATATTTAAACCTCAAATGAACCTAATATGACTTTATATTAGGTTCAAAATGAGTTACTATGTATCTATGAACCCAATATGGGTTCATAGAATTGGAGCTTGCAATGAAGGTTGCCGTTATTGGTTCGAGAGGATTGATTGTATCGGATTTAGATAAATATTTGCCAGAAAACATAACGGAAATAATATCGGGAGGGGCGATCGGAATAGACAGATGCGCAAGAACGTATGCGTTATCAAGGCATATAAAATTGACGGAGTTTTTACCGGAATATAAAACTTATGGAAGAGCTGCGCCAATAATCCGTAACATGGAAATAATAAGGCATAGTGATTTTCTTATTGCATTTTGGGATGGCGAATCAAGGGGGACAAAGTATGTTATAAAGAAATGCCGCGAACTTGGGCACCCATTTAAGGTTTATATTAAAAAATAGTAATGTGACGACAATGGCGGCGTCTCCTAGAGAGCTAAAAGCTCATTCTGCCCCATACGGCTCGTCAAAGGCTATGCGGCGAAAAACCTCAACGCCCTGCAAAAGCACGTATTCATCAAAATCGAAACGCGAGTTATGCAGCGGATATTTGTTTTTGCCGCCGCCGCAGCCGAGAAAGAAGAACAGGCCGGGTATCGCCTGCTGATAAAAAGCGAAATCCTCTCCCGCAAGAACAGGTTCGACGATCTTTAGATCGGCTTTGTCGATATAGCGGTAAAAATCTTCGACCATCGGGCGCGGATTATTAAGACAGGGATAGCTTTGCAGCATGTTGAAATTGAAG
>CAYPAH010000092.1:1468-5206 GCA_964408655.1 uncultured Oscillospiraceae bacterium
AAGCGCGCGCCGGTCGCGGTCTGCAAGCCGCGCGACATATCTACCACCTTGTCGAGAAGAAGGTCGTAATTATCCTGCGAAAAAACGCGCAGAGTGCCGTTCATTTCAACGGTCTCGGCAATTACGTTGCGAGCCACGCCTCCGGTGATCCTGCCTATGGTGAGAAGCGCGTCCTGATGCGGGTCCATGCTGCGGGTGATGATGGTTTGCATAAGAGAGATAAGCTCGGCGGCGACTACCACCGCGTCAACGCCCATTTGAGGACTCGCACCGTGGGCTGATTTGCCGTGAACTATTATGTCGAACTCACAGGTCTGCGCCATCATAGCGCCCCAGCGAATGCCGATTTTGCCCTTTGGAACGGTAGGCCAGACATGAAGGCCGTATATGCGCGAAACATCGGGGGAAAGCAATGCTCCCTGATCTATCATTTCCTGAGCGCCCGCCTTGCCCTCTTCACCGGGCTGAAAAAGCAGGACGATGTTTTGCTTGAGCTCAGAACGGTGCTCGCTTATAAGCTTTGCGAGCA
Organism: uncultured Oscillospiraceae bacterium; assembly: GCA_964408655.1. Classification (GTDB taxonomy): domain Bacteria; phylum Bacillota; class Clostridia; order Christensenellales; family CAG-138; genus JAQVRG01. Next base: position 1,998 of record CAYPAH010000092.1, read on the forward strand.
GCAAAAGCACGGTCATGTGTCCGTCATGTCCGCAGCCGTGCATCGTGCCCTTGCGGCAGGAAATGTATTCTATGGCGTTCTGCTCTTCGATATGCAGCGCGTCCATATCGGCTCGAAAGGCTATGGTGTCGGCATTTTCAACGGGAGCGTAAAACACGGCGCGTATGCCCGTAGGCAGAAGCGTCTTAATTTCATCCGGAGAATATGATCTGAGCTGTTTCAGCAGATAAGCCTGCGTTTCTATTTCCTCGAAGGCGATTTCCGGTATTTTGTGAAGCTCGCGTCTGTAACGAAGGCATAATTCCAAAAGCGCCTGTACCTCCGGATGCAGCTGCATATAATTCTCCTCTCATATTCCTTTAGTATATGTAAAAGGCAGCGCGGGATTCCGTGCTGCCTTGAAGGACGGTAGATCAGATCGCGGAATCGTATTCGGCGCTTTCCGCGGCGTTATATTCATCTTCGCCCGCTTCAAACGAGACGGTTGAGCGTGGCGCGTTTTTAAGGTTGAAGCGCGAGGCCATATCTTCAAGAGTGTGCGAAAGGCCGTTGAGCTCTTCGCAGGCGGCGGCGCTTTGCTGAGCCGTTGCGGAGTTGGTCTGCACAACGTCTGAGACCTGACTTATGCCGAGCGATATCTGGCTGATGGAGGTGGACTGATCCTCGGCGGCGGCGGCTATCTTTCCAACTATATCAACGACGGCCTCGGCATGTTTTGAGACCTCGTCGAAGGAGGTGCTGGTGGTGTTGGCGAGTTTTTTGCCGTTTTCGGCGGAACGCACGGCGTTTTCGATAAGAACGGCGGTGTTTTGCGCGGCTTCGGAGGATTTATGCGCAAGGTTTCTAACCTCGTCGGCAACTACCGCGAAGCCCTTTCCGGCTTCGCCCGCGCGTGCCGCCTCAACGGAGGCATTGAGCGCAAGTATGTTGGTCTGGAAGGCTATGTCGTCGATGGTCTTGATGATCTTGCTGATATCCTCAGAGGTCGCGGCGATCTCGCTGATGGCCTCAAGAAGACGCCTCATCTCGCTGTTGCTTTCCACTATGCAGGAATCGACCTGTTCTGTAAGAAGCTTGGCTTCATCGGCATTTTGCGCTGTTGTTCTGACATGCTCTGAAATATCCTGAAGCGTGGCGGAAAGCTCTTCAACGGAGGCGGCCTGCTCTGTAGTGCCCTGCGAGAGCGACTGCGCCGCGTTGGAAAGCTGGGTCGAACCGAGGGTCACCTGCTCTGAGGCGTCCTGTATGCCGCGAATAAGATCGGACATTTTTTCGCAGAAGTTATTGAAACAGATCCCTGTATGCTCAAAATCCCCGCTGAAATCATTGGAAACATCCAGATCGAAATCGCCTGAGGCCAGCGCGTCGAGCGAAGTGTCTATCTTGTTTATATAGGTTCTGAGCGAGCTTACGCTCTCGCGAAGATGACCGCAGGTGGAGCCGAACTCGTTTTTGCTCTCGTAAGTCAGGTTATCTTTTAGCTCGCCGCGCGCCATGCTTTCAGCCGCGGCCTCTATTTGAGATAGCGGATTCAGGATCGCTTTGCGTCCTATAAGACTGAAAAATACCGCTACGCCGACGGAAACGACAAACTCGCAGAAAATAACATTCTTGATCTTGTTGGCGTTGTGGATGATGTCGGATTCGAGAGATTCCACCTCGGCCATGTTGACGCCTTCGGCCTGCTGAAGTATGGCTATGGCCTCTTCCGCTCTGCTCGTTTGATTTTTAGACGCGATAAGCGCGCCGGCGATGATACCCAAGGTCAAAAGCAGCATGATGCCGTAACCTAGCAAAAGAGTAGTGCCGACTTTAAAGTGCTTCATATTATATTTCTCCCGCCTTTTTGCTTTGTGAGTTTTGTTTTTACAGAAACTTTGATCCATATAGTTATATAATTATACCCTATAGAAGACATTATAACAAATAATATCGGCAATTTTTGCCAAAATTTTAGTGAAAAACTCAGTTTTAGCTGTCGAAACGGTAGCCCTGGCCGCGCACGGTACGGATATAGCGCGGCGAACGCGGAGACTCTTCAAGCTTATCCCGTATTTTGGAAATATGCACCATTATGGTATTTTCGTCGCTGCTTATTGTGTCGCGCCCGCTTTCGGGAAGGGAATTATTTATGCACTCATACAGCTCGCTCTTGGAAAAAACCACGCCGGGCGAGCTCATAAGCTTGAGCAGTATTTTATATTCGGCAAGGGTTATGGGTATGAGCGTGCCGTTTTTTGTTAGATTTAAAGAAGCGCTGTCAAGGCATATCGCGCCGCGCTGAAGCTTTTGAGAAAGCGCGGACGAGCTTTCCGCCGCGGATCTTCGCAAATGCGCGCCGACACGGGCAAGAAGCTCAAGAGGGTTCAGCGGCTTTTCCATAAAATCGTCCGCCCCAAGATTAAGGGCGAGTATCTTATCGCTGTCCGGTATTCCGGAAGCGGAAATGGCGAGGATGGGGATGCCGCTTCCCGCGCGCAGCCGCTTTATCATGGCGTGGCCGTTTATGCCGGGAAGAGCCATGTCGATTATGGCGCAGCGGACGGGATAAGCTTCAAGAATAGAAAAGGCTTCGTCCGCGCATACGGCCGTATGCACGGCAAAGCCGCTGTTTTCAAGATGCAGCGCCAAAGTGCCGGTATTTTGCGTTTCGGAGTCCGCGATAAGCACATGCGTCTGCATAAAAAGCCCCATTTCTAAATTAAAGCCAGCCGATCTCCACTACGTCGCCACTGTTTAGCACATTGGAAAACGCGGCATTCGCGCCGTTTACGCGCATCATTATATTTCCCTTTGGGTTTTTAAGATCCAGTCCGCAGCGTCCCAATAGATTCATAACATAATAATGCGGATGCTCAGCGCTCAGAGGAAGCTCGATGGGCTTGCCGTTGAGCGTGAGAGAAAGCAGTCCGTCCGGCTTTTTTGCCGCCGGGGCGGGCATTACGCTAAGATCAGGCCACGCGGCCTCTTCTTGGTTTTCATCCTCCTCATCTTCGCCGTAAAGCTCGTCGTCATAAGCGCCGAAATCAAAGGCGGGAGCGCTTTTTTCTTCATCGGCTTGAACGGCGTTTTCACCGGCATCAGGCGTTATGGCAGGCGCTTCGGCGGCCTCTTCGCGCGATGAGGGAACGGAGGCTTCTTCGGCGGGGACTTCGTAATGTATCTCTTCTTCGATAAAGGCTTCACTTTGAGAGGGCTTTTCGTAAGGC
>CAYPAH010000092.1:5216-8080 GCA_964408655.1 uncultured Oscillospiraceae bacterium
CAGCTTTTCTTCGCTTTGTTCGTTTGCGGTTTCCGCAGCGAAGAGGAGGTTTTCCTGCTCAAGCGGTTCCGCTTCGGGCGTGAGGCTTATCCGCATCCCGTCCACAAGAAGAAGGTCGCTTGAAAGATATTCGCCCTCGCAAAGAAGCTGCGCGGGGTCTATGCTCAGCTTGCAATCCCGGCAGAGATCGCCCAGCGAATGAACGCTGTGCGTGGTTATTCTGTCCTGAGGCTGTATAATGGTCTCGGGCGGGGCATATTCGCCGTTTATCTCGGCCCATATGCCGATGCGGTGATCGTGCGAGCAGATATTCACCATGCCGAGCGGCTCCTCGCTGATGAGCTCCCCAAGGCGCAGCTCCGCGTCCTCTCCGTTCACGGCGGGCGAAAAGCTGATGCGGTCGCCCGGATATACGAGAGTATCTACGCTTGCTTCGCTTTCGTTGCAGCCAAGCTTTGCGTGTTCGGGCAGCCCGCCCTTGATAAGCTGCTGCTCGCCGTCGATGTAATAAAGCAGGCTCCTGCCCGCGCGACCCAGTATGTTTGCCGTTTGATAGCCCGCCATGAGCAAAAGGTCTATCATGCGCATATCGCGCCTTATCAAAAGCTTGAGCGGCTTGCCGTTGACGCTTACGCCCCAGAACTGAAAGGACTGCTGCGTTACGGCGGTGAGCCCTATGCCGATAGGGGTGACGAATTCAGGGCTCGAAAGCTCCGGAAAATCGGATGAGACGCCGCGAAGAGGGCGGGATCTGCCAGCCGAGATCTTGGAAGAATCAAGGTGCAGATATGCCGAAAGCCTTTCGCCTAAGCCGGGTATCTGGCTGCCTCCGCCGATAACGAAGACCGCCGCGGGAACGTCGCCGTTGCAGGAAAGTATTTTATCCGCAATGGTCTTGGCGAGGGAATCTACGGCGGGCTCTATGGCCTCAAGCAGCTCGCGCCTGCTTATCTGGCGCTGCATATATAATACGTCTTCAAATTCGAGGGTGTTTTCCTCGCTGCCAAGCTGGCGCTTGAGCGCTTCGGCAGTTTCGAAATTGACAAGGCAGTTTTTGATTATCGCCTCGGTTATCTCGTCGCCCGCAACGGTGGCCATTTCATAGGCGCACACGGCTCCGTCCCGGCAAACCGCTACGTCCGAGGTGCCGGCGCCTATATCAACAAGCGCAAGGTTGAGCAGCCTAAGCTCCGGAGGGATCAGCACGTTCATGGCGGCTATAGGCTCAAGGGTCAAGCTTACGACGTTCAGGCCGCAGCTTTCAACAGCCGCATACAGGCTTTCTATAACGCTAAAGGGCAAAAAGGCCGCGATAAGCTCCACGCTCGCGTGAGAACAGGTATGTCCCACAAGAGATGAGACAGAAAGCCCGTCCATAGAGTATTGCACGATGCTGTAGCCAACGAAATAAAAGCGCATGGAGGCGGGCGCGTCGTTATTCTGTATGCTCTGCTGCGCCTGCTCTATGGCCTCGCTTTCCATGCCAAGAACAAACTCGCGGTCGATAGCCGCGTCCGATTTAAGGTCGCGCTCGAGCTTTGTGCGCACGGTTTTAAGCGTGCGTCCGGCGGCCGCCACGGCAGCGCCGTGCAGCTCGATATTCAAACGCTGCTCTAAAGCGGACTTCACCTTTGCTATTATCGAAGCGACAGCCTTGATATCCTCTACCTGTCCGTCGGTCATCGCGCGTCCGGAATGTTCAAGCTGCTCATAATCGAGTATGTGAAAGCCGTCGGATTCCTGCTTTCCCACAACGCCCACGACAGAGCGTGTGCCGATATCAAGAGCAAAGGTCAAAGCGTCCTCGTTCAAGGGCGCTTCCGTTTTGGTTCTGCTGCTTGCTGCCATCTGTCTCCCCTTCAAGAAAAGAGCTTATTCGATAGTTTCTATCGTTTCGGCGAGAGTTAGCATCGCTTCGTCGTCGATCATCAATATGTTTTCGGCGCCGCGTTCGCTCTTGCCTATGCCTGTGATAAACTGGCTGCCGTGCCAGAATTCTTCGCCCTTGGACTGCGGTACGCGGGTGACGATCTCTATAGCGTCAACGCTGTCCACAACGAAGCTGAGCGTGTTTATGCCGTCGTTTTCCATAACGATGAGTATGGATTGATATTCGTGAAGGAAGGCCTCCTTCGCCTCTTCGAGAATGTTGAGGACAAGGGGCATATAAGTGCTCACGGCCTTTTCAAACTGGGCGCGGAGCTCGTCCTCGCCGGCGGCGGACTCGGGATGCGCGTAAAATTCATTATAGGTCTGGGCGACCTGATGGAATTTTTCGTGAGGATCTTCAAGCTTTTTCAAAAATGCTCTGACGCTTTGATTCGAGGGGCTGAAATTATCATACCAGCGGCCGAGGCGGCATTTGTGCGGATCGTCCGCAAGCTCGAAGGCGGTTTTGTTTTCGATGGCCGCCCGCAGCGTTTCCACCCATGTTTTGTGATCCTGCTTGCAGGTGTCCATCAGCGCGCAGAAATCCTTATGCTCGCTTTGAAGCGTGGGAAGGCCGAAAAGCGTGCGCAGATCGATAAGCGGCACCACATAGCCGCGCACGTCCACCATGCCCTTGCAGTAATCCGGGGCGTGAGGCATGGGCGTGATGCTATCCGGCATAAGCATGATGCTTGAAACATGGCGTGCGGTCATGGCGCAGGAATATTTTCCCGCCTTGAAGGTCAAAGAGGGGAAAAGCGCCGAATTCTGTTCCTGATGAATATTTGACATAAAGAACATCCCTTCCGCCGTCTGGTATGACGGCGCTGTGTCTTGATATGAGGGATACGGTTAGAAAAACCCTTTCTCCCTTTAGCTATCTTCATAATACCAAAAAGAAAGAGGGAATGCACTGGGTTCTCGACTAATATTCT
>CAYPAH010000093.1:0-7955 GCA_964408655.1 uncultured Oscillospiraceae bacterium
ACGGAATCAACGGGGTGAAAGATTCCCTCAGCCGGCGTTTGACGCGGTTGCGCATTACGCTGTTGCCTATTTTTTTTGAAACGGAAAGCCCGACGTGGAGCTTTTTCTCGCGTGCGCGCGTATATACCAGCACAAGAAGCGGCGTAGAAACGGACTTTCCCTTTCTGTATACGCGGCGAAAATTTTTGTTTCTCTTTAAGGAATAACAGCGTTTCAATACTTTCGGAGCTTTTGCCGCACGGATACCTGCGGCCATGTCGTTTGCATAAGGAAAAACGCAGGGCAAGCCACATAGACCTGCCCTGCGGGTATAAACCTTACGCGGAGAGCGTTTTACGGCCCTTGAGTCTTCTGCGTGCGAGTACGTTCCTGCCGTTTTTGGTCTTCATACGGGCGCGGAAGCCATGCACCTTTTTGCGTTGCCTTTTCTTAGGCTGATAGGTTTGCCACATTGCGTTTTGCACCTCTTTCCTTTAGCGTGATAACATGATAGGGAGACCATAGAGGTCATCCCTCACAGGTCAGTCTCATAGCTTTGTTCAAACTATAACTTGAAACAAAGCGTTCGCAGTAGATTATAATAGAAAATCCTTCGATCTGTCAAGGAAAAAACGAATATACCCTGTTTATATAAACATCCTTTTGCTAATATTTGTTTATATCCACAATATATGGTAGAAATGTAAATTTTTTAATACAATTATGAAAAATAGTGCTCTTGTTAATTCCATTTGCTTTTGTTATCCTATTTATATTGGAATTATAATTTGGTTGTATAAGGGGATATGTACTTTGATGAAGACTGCAGGAGCAATTTGGGAAAAAGCTAAGCCCGCTCTTTTGGAAGCTATGACGGACGTTAGTTACAACACTTGGGTACAACCGCTTTCACCTGTTTCCGTCACCGAGGAAGAACTGATCTTGCAGACCGCGGCTGGCGTTTCAAAAAAAACGCTTCAAACCGTTTTTAACGACGTTATTCAAAAATGCGTTAATGATTCTAACGGGATTGATCTTAATCTGCGCTTTATCGATCCCGACGAGCGCCGCCTTTTTTCCAGCGAAGAGGAAGAGATGGACAGAGACAGGAATTTTCTTTTAAATCCCCGTTACAGCTTTGATAATTTCGTTATAGGCAGCTCAAATAATTTTGCCCACGCCGCGGCAAAGGCCGTCGCAGAAAATCCCTCATCCGCATACAATCCTCTTTTTATTTACGGCGGAGTGGGTCTTGGCAAGACCCATCTTATGCACGCCGTAGGCAACGAGATAACTCAAAAGCACAAAGAAATGAATATCGTTTATGTAACGAGCGAGACCTTCACCTATGAGCTTATAGAGGCGATAGGCGCAAACAGCATGACGCAGTTTCGCAATAAATACAGAAAAGCTGATGTATTGATGGTTGATGATATTCAGTTCATCGCCGGAAAAAAACAAACTCAGGAGGAGTTCTTCAACACCTTTGAAGCGCTTCACACCGCCGGAAAGCAGATAATCCTCAATTCCGACCGTCCTCCTATGGAGCTGAGCACCCTTGAAGAGCGCCTGCGTTCGCGCTTTGAGGGCGGCCTTATCGCGGATATTCAGCCTCCCGATCTTGAAATGCGTATAGCTATATTAAAAATGAAAGCGCATCAGGAAAATGTTGACGTAAGCGAAGATATACTTATGTTCATAGCCGAAAAGGTCAATTCCAACATACGCCAGCTAGAGGGCTGCTTTAACCGCGTTTTAGCTTTTTCTATCTTTTCGCAAAAACCGATAAGTTTGGAGATGGCCGATTCCGTATTGAAGGGCATAGTTCCCGGCTATTCTCAAAAGCCTATAACTATAGAGGATATTCAAAGAATAGTCGCGGAATATTATAACGTAGAGGTTCCGGCTTTGCTTTCTCAGCGCCGCACTATGGAAATAACCTATCCCAGACAGGTAGCCATGTTTCTTTGTAAAAAAATGATGGATGTTTCCTTAAAGAATATTGGCAAAAGCTTTGGCAACCGCGATCATACCACCGTTATGAACGCCTGCACAAAAATAGAAAAAGCGCTTAAGGATAACGATAAGCTTATCGCCGCGATAGCCGATCTTGAAACTAGGATAAGAAGCGAGCAGAATTGATTTCCACAATTTGTGGATAATAATTGTGGAATTAACACCCGTATATTGTGCAAAAGGTGTATAATAAGAATAATGTGGAAAAGAAAAGCCGCCCGCTCTTTTTACCAACAGACTTGTCCTCATTGTTTTTATCAAACCCTTTAAGGACAAAGCAGCTTTTTCCACAGCTTCCACCAACACTACTATTATTACTGCTAAAAAAATAATTAATATAAAAACATTTCTATGTGGATAAAGCACATAGGCAAAGGAGAGATAAACGATGCGCTTTCGTATTCCCACAAAAGATCTAATAGCAATAAATACCACGGTGTCAAAGGCGCTTTCCGCGCACACCACGGTTTCGATACTTGAAGGCGTATATATAGAAGCAATAGGAAAAGAGGTGCTTTTTAAATGCACCGATCTTTCATTGCAGATAGAGACTATCGTTGAAGCCGATGTTGAAGAAGAGGGCGGAATAGTTCTTCCCGGCCGTCTTTTTATGGATATAGCAAGGCGTATGCCTGGCGAGGAAACTCTTATTTCCACAGAAAAACAAAAAGCATATATTGAAAGCGACAGGGCTAAATTCAATGTTCAGGGAAACCGCATTGAGGATTATCACACCATGCCTCCGGTAAAAAAAGAGGTGTCGGTGAAAATACGCATGGACGAATTCAAAGATATGATACGCCAGTGCATCTTCGCTACAGCGCAGGATGAAAGCAAGCCTATTCTTACCGGCGTTCTTGTAGAGATAAAGCAAAACGACTTGACGATGGTAGCTCTTGACGGCTTCCGCCTTGCGATGATAAAACGCGGCGTGAACGGCGGAGAAGAAAAAAATGTGGTAGTTCCCGCAAAATCGCTTGTTGAGATAGGCCGCATACTTGATGAGAGCGATCAGGTTATAAGCGTGACCTTCTCACGCACTCATATATTGATAGATATGGGTCACACAAAGATAACGACCCGCCTGCTTGACGGCGAATTTATAAAATATAAGCAGATATTGCCTACGGATCATCTTTTGAGAGTTCGCATAAACCGCGTTGAGCTTCTTGAGAGCATAGAGCGCGTGGCTCTTATAGCGCGAGAGGAAAAGAGCAATCTTATACGTTTCCTTTTCGATAAGGAAAAGCTTGAGATAAGCGCCAACTGCGAAATGGGACGCGCGAACGAAGAAATAGAAGTTCAGTGCATAGGCGATCCTCTTGAGATAGCCTTCAACGCAAAATATTTTTCCGACGTTTTAAAGGCGCTCAGCGATGAATATATATTCCTCGATATGAATAACGGAGTGAGCCCCTGCGTGCTTCGCCCGATAGAGGGTGAAAACTATTATTATCTTATCCTTCCGGTGAGATTATTCTCTTAAATGGAAATAGAAAGTCTCAAGCTTCATCAATACAGAAACTACGCCTCTTTGCTTCTTCATCCCTCGAAGGGCGTCAACGTGATAGTTGGCGACAACGCGCAGGGAAAAACGAATGCTGTTGAGGCGCTTTTTCTCTGCGCTCTTGGCAGAAGCCACAGGACCTCAAAGGACGCCGAGCTTATAATGAACGACTGCGCCGGCGCATATGTTGGCACTGAGATAAAAAACGCCTCGGGCAGCCACAGCATTGAAATGAAGCTGAGACGCGGCGAACGCAAGCAGGTATTTATAGATAAGCTGCAAACGAGCCGAAGCTCAGAGCTTATGGGACAGCTCAACATAGTTATGTTTTCGCCGGAGGATCTAAAGCTTGTTAAGGACGGCCCTGCCGAAAGGCGAAGGTTTATAGATATGGAGCTTTCTCAGATATATCCTTCGTATTATGTCGCCTTACAGCAATATAACTTAGCGCTTCGCCAGAGGAACGCTCTTTTAAAAAGCGACACGGCGGGACTTAGCACGCTTTGCGTTTGGGATGAACAGCTTGCCATTTACGGAGCGAAAATAATGGAAAAGCGAGCCGCCTTTATAGAAAAGCTGAGGATATACGCGGCTAAGCTGCATAATGATGTAAGCGGCGGAAAAGAAAAGCTTGAGCTATTTTATGATCCAAACGTTAAAAGCGGATTTGAAAATTATGAAATAACGGGCAAAATAATGGAAGCCCTTGAAAACGGAGCTTCGGAGGATCTAAGGCGCGGTTTCACCACTTCGGGTCCTCACAGGGACGATATGGAAATGCGGCTAAACGGCGAGGACGTTCGCGTTTACGGCTCGCAGGGGCAGCAGCGCACGGCGGCTTTATCGATAAAGCTTTCAGAAATAGAGATATTGAAGGAGCAAAAAGGCGAGCCGCCCGTATTGCTGCTTGACGATGTTTTATCCGAGCTTGACGACAGGCGCGGGCGGCTTTTGCTCGAAGGGCTGCGCGAGTGCCAAAGCTTTTTGAGCTGCACGAGCTTGAGCGGGCTGCAAAAGGCGGGCTTAAAGGATTATTCCGCATGGTATTGTGAAAAGGGAACGCTTGTAAAGCAGGAGCAATGATATGTATATTGGCGGCGAGGTAATAATACCCGACGAAAGCATAATAGTGATACTGAATAAAGAGACGACGCTTATATCAAAGGATACGCGGCGCGTGCTTGACGACGCGATAGGCGCAGGCCGCATACAAAATCGCGCCGGCGACGCGCAAAGAAGCTATATCATTGCTGAAAACAGCGGAAAGCTCAGCGTTCACGCCTCCCCTATCGGCAGCGAGGGACTTTGCAGAAGAAACAGTAAATAAAAGTAAAAAAAGCGGCGGATAAGTTCCGGCTTGGCTTCGCCGTCTTTCCAAAAGCACTGACTGAGTATAGGCTTCCATTCGTCAAAACGCGGCGACATGCGCGTCGCGTTTTGACACCCTGCACGATAAAAACGCCCGACAAACCGTTAGGTTCGAGGGCGCTTTTTGTCGTGTAAAGCTCGCACCGGCGGCAAAGCCGCTGGTGCGAAATGCGTTAGCTTTCTTCTTCCTCTTCCTGATGAGGCACTATCTCCGCGCTGGTCACGCGGGCTTCATCGGCTATGCGCATAAGGCGAACGCCCTGCGTATTGCGGCTGATTATGCTTATCTGCTCTACCGGCATACGCATTACCATGCCGTCGTCGCGTATCATAATGAGATCCTCGTCGCCCTGAACCACCTTCATGCAGGCAAGATCGCCCGTCTTATCGGTGAGATTCTGCGCGGCGACGCCCTTTCCGCCGCGGTTCTGCGTGCGGTATTGATCTTCGGGCGTGCGCTTGCCCATGCCGTTTTCGGTGACGGAGAGCACGAATGCGCCGGGGATTATCTTGCTGACGCCAACGACCTCGTCGCCATCGGCGAGCAGTATGCCGCGAACGCCTGTGGCCGTGCGTCCCATCGGGCGAACATCAGTCTCGCTGAAGCGGATGCACTTGCCGTTCTTTGTGCCGATCAGCAGCTCGTCGCTGCCGTTGGTGAGTATGGCGGCTATCAGTTCGTCATCGTCGCGCAGGTTCAGCGCGATAAGGCCGGTCTTGCGAATGTTGTCATACTCGCGCACTGGCGTTTTCTTTATGACGCCCTGCTTCGTGGCAAGCAGCAGATATTCGCCCTCGGCCTCCGCGGTGATGGCAAAGGCGGAGGTGACCTTTTCGTTGGGCTGAAGCTGCAAAAGGTTCACTATCGCCGTTCCCTTGGCCGTGCGTCCCGATTCGGGTATGAGATAGCACTTGCCGCGGAAGGCGCGTCCCTTATTGGTGTAATAGCAGATCTCCTGATGCGTGGAGCACGCGAAGATATGCTCGGTGAAGTCCTCTTCCTTGGTGGTCTGCCCCATTATTCCCCTGCCGCCGCGGTTCTGGCTGCGATAGGTGTCCATAGAGAGGCGCTTGATATAGCCCTGATGCGTGAGGGTAACGACCATATCCTCCACCTGTATTATGTCGTCAAGATCTATATCGTCCGTGGCGACGGTTATCTCTGTGCGGCGGGGATCGGCGTATTTGCGCCTTACCTCGAGGATCTCTTCTCTTATGATGGCAAGGAGCTTAGTTTCGTCGGCAAGTATGCTCTCATAATAAAGAACAAGCTCGGTGAGATTTTTGAATTCCTCGGTTATCTTGTCGCGCTCTAAGCCTGTCAAGCGGCCAAGACGCATATCGACTATCGCCTGAGTCTGCTTTTCGCTAAGGCCGAACCTCGCGGTCAGCTTCGCTCTCGCCTCCGGCACGGAGGGGGCTTTTTTGATTATCTCAACTACCTCGTCGATATTATCGAGAGCTATCATCAAGCCGGAGAGTATGTGCAGCCGTTCTTTCGCCTTATCGAGATCATACTGCGTTCTGCGGGTGACTACCTGCTCCTGATGCTTTAGATAATACCAGAGCATCTCGCGAAGGTTTAGCACCTTGGGCTCGCCGTTCACCAGAGCGAGCATGATAACGCCGAAGGTGTCCTGCAAGGGGGTGTGCTTATAGAGCTGGTTGAGCACCACCTCGCCCGCGACGTCCTTTTTGAGATCGATGACTACCCGTATACCGTTGCGGTTGGATTCATCGCGCAGACCCACTATACCCTCGATGCGCTTGTCGTGAACAAGCTCCGCGATCTTTTCTACCAATCGCGCCTTGTTCACCTGATAGGGTATCTCGGTGACTATTATACGGCTCTTGCCGTTTGGCATCGCTTCAACATCGGCTCTCGCGCGCACTACTACGCGGCCGCGTCCCGTGCGGTATGCCTGGCGCACGCCGCCCACGCCCATGATAAGTCCGGCCGTAGGAAAATCGGGGCCGGGAATGTAATTCATCAATTCCTCAACGCTTATCTCGGGATTGTCGATCATGGCGACATAAGCGTCTATCACCTCGCCCAGATTATGCGGCGGGATGTTCGTGGCCATGCCTACCGCTATGCCGCCGCTGCCGTTGACGAGAAGATTGGGATATCTTGCGGGCAGCACGGTCGGCTGCATGAGCGTTTCGTCGAAGTTCGGCATGAAATCAACGGCGCGCCTCGGTATATCGCATTGCCGCGGCGGAGTCGCCGTCCATGCTGCCGAAGTTTCCCTGCCCGTCAACGAGCGGATAACGGGTGTTGAAATCCTGCGCCATTCTTACCATGGCGTCATAAACCGAGCTGTCGCCATGGGGATGATATTTACCCATGACGTCGCCGACTATGCGGGCGCTCTTATGCGTCGGCTTATCGGCCGTGTAGCCCTGCTCGCCCATGGAATAGAGTATGCGCCTGTGCACGGGCTTCAAGCCGTCGCGCACATCGGGCAGAGCGCGGTTGATGATTACCGCCATTGCGTAGGAAATAAAGCTTCGCTTCATTTCGCTTTCCAGATCAAGCGGCTTGATCCTCGGATTGGTCTCGTTTTCAAACATTGTACTTAACTTAGTAATTAGCAATTAGTAATTAGTAATCGAATACTACACTACAAATCAGAAATTACTCTCCTTCTATGGTTTTGAATAAATCAGCGATCAATAAGCAGTAATTTATTTTAGCCCTTGCCCTCAAAGCCGGAAACAGCCCTTAGGCGGTTATGAAAGCTGCGAACAGCCGAAAAGCGCGAAAGGGCGGGAAGCCTTTAGATATCCAGATCAACTTCCGCCACGAGCTTGCTGTTCTGCTCGATGAATTCGCGGCGGGGATCGACCTTGTCGCCCATGAGCACGGTGAATATCTCGTCCGCGCGCATCGCGTCCTCCAGATGCACCTGAAGCATCACGCGGTTATCCGGATCCATGGTCGTGTCCCAAAGCTGATCGGGATTCATTTCGCCAAGACCCTTATAGCGGTTTATCGTGGGCTTCGGCTCGCGCCCTATCTCGGTGAGTATCTTTTCAAGCTCCGCGTCGTCATAGGCATACCATATGTTTTTGCCGCGGGCTA
>CAYPAH010000094.1:0-7811 GCA_964408655.1 uncultured Oscillospiraceae bacterium
CGGAGAGGCGGCGGCGATCATAAGCGCAAGTTTGATATCTGAGGATATGGGTAGAAGGGACAATAAAAGCATACTGAGAGCAGGAATGAGCAGCAGCCGAACCGCGCTCACGGCATAAGCGGCGCGAAGTGTGAAGATTTTTGAAAAGGGGAGCTCACACAGGTAATACCCGAGAATTATCATGGCGATGGGGGAATTGCAGTCGCCCACGGTCTGTATGCAGTTGTGCAACAGCTCCGGGAGCTTTACGGGCAGAAAATAAAAAGTGAGCCCTATAACAACAGATATCACAACAGGGTTTAAAAAGGCGTTTTTCCATGATAATTTGCCGCCGCCTTTGGAAAGCATCTTTTGACCGTACGTCCATTGCAATACATTGAGCAGGGCGATCATGCCGACCACATAGATGACCGCATCATTGCCAAGCGCACATACGATCAACGGAATGCCTATGTAACCGACATTGGAAAAGCTTGCTGAAAAGCTATCGACAGGCTCCTTGTGAAAAATAAGTTCGGAAACAAGAATGGCTATCAGGTGCAGCACGATGCTAAGGCCGAAGGAATAAATGAGCGAAAGCGTTACCTCCGGGCTCGCCTCGCGGTAAAACGAGTTGACGATAACGCAGGGCAGCAAAACATATAAAAGCAAATTGGACAGGCCGCGAACTCCGTCGCGGTTCATCAGCTTTTTTCGGTGCAGCAGATAACCTATAGCCGAATAGATAAAGAGGGAGACGATCTGCTTGAGTATGATAAGGGCGTAATCCATGTTGAACTCCTTTGAAAACGCGAATGCGGTCTTCAAGAAGACGGCTCCCACCCTGTATAGAGATGGGAGCATCGCTTTCGCCAAAGATTATCCGGCCATAAAAATATACATCATTCAGCCGTTGATATACTCATAAATGCCTTCAAGCATATACATGCCCGCGCAGGCTCCCTGATCCGGCAGGCCTGAGGCCGAGGCTTGAAGAACAGCCGCTTTTCCGTGCTTTGGCTGCATATTTCGCGTGGCTTCCACGCCGCTGCGTGCGCCGGAAAGAGCCGCGCCAACGATGATATCAAGCGCGGCCTCGGGATTTTCGGCAAGAGCTTCTTTGGCCGCGTCGGCTGCCGCGCCGACAGCGTCAAGCAGGGTGCGCTCACCGCGAGCACATTTGCCGCGTTTGGCAACGCCATCAGAGAAGGCGGCCATGAAAACGCAGAAATTTGATGCGTTCAATTCGGATTCGCCAACGAGCGCCTTGCCGCCGGCCATTATGCCCGAGCCCATAAGAGTTCCCATGGTGGAGGGGGCGACATTGGCCATTTTCATGCCGCCCTTCATCAATTTTTTGCCGATGTCGGGCTCGTCCAGCTCACGAAGTATATCAGGCATTGCGCCAAAGCCTTTTTTCATGGTCAGGCCAAGATCTCCGTCGCCAAGCATAGCGTCCATCTTGCACAATTCGTCGGCATTCGCGGCCATATGCCGCGAAACGACATCAAAAAGGGCGGGCAACGCTTCGTTTTTAACGCTGTTCATTCGCTTACCTCCGTTAGATCTGGGTATAAAAGGGCGTGTCTACAGGATAATCCAGATAGGATCTGAGTTCCTCGTCCATTTTGCATAGACTGATTGAAGCGCCCGCCATTTCCATAGAGGTAGCGAATTCGCCAACAAAGCTTCTGTAGACCTTTATCCCCTTGTCGCGCAGGATATCATAAACGTCTCCGGCCAGTATATACAGTTCGTCAAGCGAGGTCGCGCCAAGGCCGTTAACGAGCAGCGCGACTTCTTCGCCGGAGTTTACCGGCATATCGCGAAGGATCGTGTCAAGAGATTCACGGGCAAGCTCTCTGGCGCTCTTGACAGGTCCGTTCCAAACGCCCGGCTCGCCGTGTATGCCCATGCCCATAGCCATTTCGTTTTCATAAAGAGTGAAATTTGGCTTGCCTACTTCGGGAATTATGCAGGGGGTGAGCGCGAAGCCTACGGTGCGGGTCGCGTCCTTGGCCTTTTGCGCCGCGGCAAGTACCTCGTCAAGCGAGCCCATCATGGCGGCGCAGGCTCCCGCGGCTTTATACATGAAAAAGATGCCCGCCACGCCCCGGCGCAGCTCCGGCGCGCCGGAATTCACATCGTCCGCGCCAACGATGGATCTTACGGGGATGTCTTCCATCTCGCACATTTCAGACGCCATATCGAAATTCATCGTGTCGCCCGTATAATTGCCATACAAATAAAGCAGGCCGGCTCCGGATTCAACAGCCTTGCTTACTTCGAATATCTGCTCGGAAGAGGGGGATTGGAACACGCCGCCCACGGCGCAGCCGTCAAGAAGCCCGTTGCCTACATAGCCGAGAAACAAAGGCAAATGTCCGCTTCCGCCGCCTGTAACTATGGCTACCTTGCCGGGCGTTTTTGAACGGGTGCAATAGCAGCGCAGGTTATCGGAAACATATTTGACCTTGTTGCCGTGAACGCAATATATGCCTTTTAACATATCATCGACATAAGTTTCGGGCGCGTTGATTATTTTTTTCATGCTAGATCCTCCTTCTAGAAAAAGCCCTTGAAAAAAGCTATTTTTTCAGAACTTCCGGATTGATTACGTTATGCGGGATCTCGCCTTTGATAACGGCGATAAGTCCCTCCAGCGCCTCGTTGCACATCGCGATGCGCGAGCGCATGGTAAGGCTGGCGATATGGGGCGTGAGAACTACGTTATCAAGAGAGAGCAGACCCTCGAAGACCACGGGCTCGTTTTCATAAACGTCCAGCCCCGCGCCCTTGATAACTCCGCTTTTTAAAGCTTCGCACAGCGCGGGCTCATCAACAAGCTTGCCGCGCGCGGCATTAACAAAATAAGCCGAGGGCTTCATTTTTTTGAAAACTTCAGCGTTGAACATGTGGTGATTTTCCGGAAAATAGGGGGCGTGCAGAGAAACGCAGTCGCTAATGGCGAGAAGCTCGTCAAAGGGCTTGTACTCTACCTGATATTCTTTTTCCATCTCTTCGGAGGAACGGAACTTGTCATAATATATCACCTTCATGCCAAGTCCCTGCGCTTTGCGGCACACCGACTTGCCGATGCGGCCAAAGCCCACGATCCCCAGCGTGCTTCCCCAGACCATGGTGTTGCGGTCGGAAAAAAGCGGGCTTAGCCAAATGCCCTGGCGAAGCTCTTTATCATATCTGGGAACGCCGCGCATGGTGGAAATGATAAGCGCGAGTGCAAGCTCGGCTGTGGACTCGGTGACCTGAGTGGGCGTGTTGAGAACCGGAATACCGAGTTTCGTGGCATATTTCCAGTCGATACGGTCATAGCCCACGCCAAAGTTGGCGATGGCTTTGATCTTTTTCGCAGCGTCAAAAAGCTCCTTCGGCGCGTTTACGTCGATCTCGAAATAGCCGTCGTATTCGGGTATCATCTCGATAATGTGCTCCAGAGAGAAGGCCGTGTCGTAATCGCCGGGCATTGTGAACTCAAACTCGGCTTCATATGGCGCGAGGCATTCCTCCGGTACCTTTTTAGAAACTAATATTTTTTGTTTCATTTCTTGCCATCTCCTTATAGAATCACAGCGCTCTCAGAGTGTGTCCGCGAGCTTGCGAACCTCTCCGCAGGCGCCCTTCCAGTAGGCGTTGAGTATGCGGAATTCATCGCCGATGCAGAAGTGCTTTACGCCAAGAGCCTTATAGTATTCCGCTTTTGCCATGTCGTCGCACTCGCAGCGGGGGGCTATGCCATGCTCAAGCGCCTTGCGGATAACATATTCTTCGATCTCTTTAAGCTCCTGCTTGTGTTCGGCGGAATTCCAACCCATGCTCATGCTGAAATCCGAAGGCCCAAATTGAACCATATCAACGCCCGGAACGCGGCAGATATCCTCAAAATTATCTACAGTTTCCTGTTTTTCCACCATAAAAGCCTTCACGGTGTTGCGCACCATTTGCGCGTAATCCATTTGGCTCATATGCGGATGATAACCGATCCACCGCGCGTTGGGATAGCCGAAACGCCCATGATCCTGCGCGCTGTCGGGGCTTAGCGCCCATATCGATTCCCGCACTTCTTCGGCGGTCTTATGATCTGCGTATAAAACGGCCAGAAAGCCCATGGCGACTGCCCTCTGGGCAAGATAATGCCGATTTTGAAAATCCACCTTTATCATGCTGCCTACGCCGTGCAGCTCGGCAGCCCGCACCATGTTTTCAAGATCCTTCTGAGTATACGGTGAGTATTCGGCTACGAATTCCGCATAGTCGAAGTTACCCGTTGAGGCCATCGCTTCAACAGTTGTCGGCCATGTGCTCCATATACGGGTGGCGAGACTGGGCTTGCCGGATGAGAGCAATACGCGAAGCTTGTTTTCGGGAACAGGCATAGCATGATACCTCCTGATTGATTTTTGATGTGTATTGAGAACGGACATATCTTATGATTTTAGAATAAGACAATGGGGCTGAAAGTCTATGCTCCCTATTGGGCAAAATGATTTCTTATTTTGCGAATTTTGCTCGAGGAGATAAGACGCCTTGAAGAAAAAAGAATTGACAATCTGAGAGAACAGGGGTTATATACATGTAAACAAGGATGTGACGAGTGGTCAAATGTTGCTTTTTTAACAAAGTCAGCTTCGGAGGGGAGGTGAAAACGATGGGGAATATCATGTTTCTTTCCAAGGCAGGGGTCTTTTCCGGCGATTGCGCCTGCGATATCCACAACAGAGAAAACGAACCGACAAGGCGTATGCATTACCATGATTTTTACGAGCTGTTTGTATATCAGGAGGGCGGAGGCAGCTTTAAATACGGCGGGCAGGAATACTCTGTTGACGGAGGCGATATCGTGCTGGTGGATATGTTCATGCCGCACATGATGGTTCCGGCAGCGCCGGCGGAAAGCGAGTTTTTCGTTGCGCATATCAATCCGGAGCTGCTGATCTCATACAGCACGCCCAACTCAAATCTGCTGGACATATTTCATCGGGGCGAGGGAAGCTCGCCGCTGCACAGCATTGCGCCGAAGCAATTCGAAAAATACCGCTATCTTATGGAGGAATATAAGTCGCTGAAATTTAAAAGCGGACAGGATATTTTGATGAAGTCCATCGTTCATCAGCTTATGGCTTATGCCTATAACGATTGTTTTTCGGGCGTACACTGCGACAATGCGGCTTCGCGCAATATGAATGTGGTCACGCAAATGATAAACTATATCAACGCGCATCTTTCGGAAAAGTTCTCGCTTGAAATGCTTGCGAAAACGGTAAATTACAGCGAGTGCTATATCTGCCATCTCTTTAAACAGGCGACAAACCGCACCATAAGCAGCTATATCCAGGAAAAAAGAATAGAAATGGCCGCGGGTCTGCTGAAAAAATCCGTCTCTATCAACAAAGCGGCGGAGCAGGCCGGATTCAACAACTACAGTCACTTTTACAAGACCTTTAAGAAGCAGATAGGCTGCAACCCCGCGCAATACAGAGAAAAAATGGAAAAAAAACAATAAGCGCCTAATCCTCGGGAAGTCCGCAGCGGCTCCAGCCGCCGTCGATGAAAAGCGTCTGTCCGGTCACGCCGCTGGCTTCGCTTGAAGCAAGAAAGCAGACGCCGTTGCCGATCTCCTCCGTGGAGAGCATTCGCTTCATGGGTATTACCTTGAAGTTTGTATCCATGTCGATAATGCCCTCGTCAATGCCTTTTTTCACCATATCGGTAAGCACATAGCCCGGCGCGACCGCGTTTATGCGAATGTTGAAGCGTCCCCACTCTACCGCGAGAGTACCCACCATGGCGTTGATGGCGCCCTTGGAGATGTTATATGGAGAACGGCGCGAGGTGAAACGCTCGGAATTGGCTGAGGAAATACAAACGATAGAGCCGCCGCCATGTTCCTTCATGTGTCTGGCTGCCGCGCGTGACGCAAAATAATACGCTTTCAAATTCAGATCCATAAGAAAATCAAACTTTTCTTCATCAAAGTCGGTCGCCCATTCGCGTATCTGAATACCCGCGTTGTTGATAAGGATATCTATGCTGCCGTATGTGGCGTTCACATATTCCATCAGCGAGTCTATTTCTTTTACGCTGCGAAGATCTGCCTGATATGCTTCGGCCTTTGCGCCGCTGTTGCGAAGCTCCAGCGCCGTGGCTTCGCAGCTTTCTCTCTCGACGTCCACAACGATCAATTTTGCGCCGTCTTTGGCTAAACGTTCGCAAATTCCTTTGCCTATGCCGCGTGCTCCGCCCGTTACGATGGCGGACTTGTCTTTGATACCGCGCATGTTCCTTCCACCTCCCGAGATAAAAAATTAGGATTGACAAATATCGTGAGTGTGCATACGATAGTGTGCAACGAAATTTATTATAATATATACACCTCGAATCAAAGAAAATCAAATTCTGTTTTTCAAGCGGATCTATTGTGCAGCAAATGCAAAACAGAAGAAAGAGCCTATCTCCGCGAGACGGGCGGGGGAGTGGCAGGCGAAATAAAAAACCGAAAATTTTTAAAATAAGCAGGAGGGGTTTACAAAAATGTCTGAAAATTCAAATCTCAAAAAACTTTTTTCTCTAAGCGACAAGGTGGTGCTGATGACGGGGGCGGCAGGCGGCATAGGCGCGGCTCTTTCAAAGGGGATGGCAGGCGTCGGAGCGGTCATGTGCAACTGCGATCTGAGCGAAAAGGGTCTCAAGACGCTTAGCGATGATATCGAGGCGGAGGGCGGAGTATGCCGTTCTTACCTGCTCGACGTTACGAAAAAAGAGAGCATCGAGAGCACTGTGGAGGCTGTGATAAAGGAATTCGGGCGTATAGACGTGCTGGTAAACGTTGCCGGAATAAATAAGCGCGAGGGTCTGCTTGACGTAAGTGAAGAGACATATGACAAGATCATGGATATCAACCTCAAGGGCGTGTTCTTTATGTCTCAGGCCGTCGGCAAGCATATGATAAAGGCTCGCAAGGGCAGCGTTATCAATATCGGCTCGCACAATGCCACGGCTATGCTGGGCGGATGCAGCGTATACGGGGCGACAAAAAGCGGAGTTGTTGCGCTGACAAGATCGATGGCCGTTGAGTGGGCGGAATGGGGCGTGCGCGCCAACGCCGTTTCTCCGGGGCATATAATTACTCCGCTCACGCAGGTAACATGGGATCATCCCACGCGCGGCGATTATCTGCGCGAGAGGATCGCCATGCGCAGGCCGGGCGAGCCTGATGAGATACTCGGACTCGTGGTTCTGTTGGCCTCCGACGCTTCAAGCTATATAAGCGGAGCAAATTATGTTATTGACGGCGGCTGCCTTTGCGGCGGTATGCCGTGGGATTTTGACTCGGAATACCGCAACAGGGAATAATAAGACACAGCTTTCCGCCCCGCCCCATTCGGGCAGGGCGGGATTTTTTTCAGGGGCATATCATAAAGTTCGCAAGATAGCAAATCCGAATAGCATAAAAGACAAACTTGGCATTTTGCATATATATTGACAACAGCCAAGCCGTTCGTTTAGCATAAAAGCATAAACACAAACATCACATCCATCATAGGCTTAGGCATCAACATGAAAGAGAGTAACAAAATATGAAAGCTGTATATTTAAAGGGTCCCAATGACGTAAGCATAAAAGAGATCGACAAACCGGTTTTTAAAGAGGGCTATGCTCTGGTCAAGGTCAAGTCTATGGGCATATGCGGCTCTGATATAGGCGCTTATCGCGGCGTAAATAAAATGGTCTCATACCCGAGGGTATTGGGACATGAGCTTGCCGGGATCGTTGAGGAGATCGGCGAGAATCCTCAAAGCATCAAGGCGGGCGAC
>CAYPAH010000095.1:0-7652 GCA_964408655.1 uncultured Oscillospiraceae bacterium
ATCATAAGTCTTGGTGTCGTTGATCTCGGGCTCGCCGCCGCCGAGGATGGCGTTGACCATATCAACGGTCTGCGCTGCCAGAGTACGGGTATCCTTGAAGATGGACATGGACTGTTTGCCCGCGATGATGTTCTTGGTGTTGGCAACGTCGCAATCCTGACCGGTGACGATGGGATATTCGCCGGTATAAGCTTTTTCAAGAGCGTTGGTCACGCCAAGAGCGGTGGAGTCGTTGGAGCAAAGGCAGGCGTCAAGGGTCGTGCCGTCGGCATAGTAAGAGGCGAGAATGGCTTCCATACGGTTCTGAGAATTCTCGGTGCTCCATGCTGCGGTAGCCACTTCTTCGAACTTCACTGTGCCGGAGGGTACTTTCAGCACGCCGCTGTCGAGGTAGGGCTGAAGAACATCGATCGCGCCCTGATAGAAGAAGAGAGCGTTGTTGTCAGCGGGGTCGCCGCCGGTGAACTCGATGTTATAGGTGGTTCCTGCCACCGCATTTTTCAGATCGAGCTTTTCTTCAACATACTGACCCTGAATCGTGCCGACCTTGTAGTTATCGAAAGTGCAGTAGTAGTTGATAGCGTCGGTGCCCATGATAAGACGGTCATAAGCGATAACGGGGATGCCTGCATCCTTTGCGGAAGCGAGCACGTTGGAAAGGGTAGAGCCGTCGATGGCGGCGATAACGAGCACGTTCACGCCGTTGGCGATCATGTTCTCTATCTGGTTTACCTGAGTGTTGACTTCGTTATTGGCGTATTGCAGATCGACTTCATAGCCGGCCGCTTCGAACTTTTCTTTCATGTTCGCGCCATCCTGATTCCAGCGCTGCAGATCCTGAGTAGGCATTGAAACGCCAACGAGCTTGCCGGCGGCCTCTGCGGGAGCTTCTGCTGCGGGGGCGGGTTCAGCCGCCGGAGCCGCTGCCGCCGGAGCGGGTTCAGCTACCGGAGCTGCGGGAGCCGCGCAGGCTACCATTGACAGAACCATGCAAAGCGAAATAATCATGCATATGATTTTCTTCATTTTTGAATCTTCCTCCTATTGAATTTTGATTTGCGGCTTTCGCCTGCATTAAATCTATCACTGCCAAGGAGGAATGAAAAGAAACGTGTTTTGCGAAGTGCTTTTCTGATTTGTGGTTTTTAAATATAGTTTTCTAACTATCTGGACAAATTTGCCCTCAGCTTTTCCGCCCTGCTGCAAAAATGTCCAGACCCGTCATTTTATCCGGCCTGTTTAACATTCAGATAGACCTGCTCGCGCTGATGAAAGCCACCGTCGATTATCTCTTCATCGATATTGCTTTTTGTCACCATGATAGGGCTGAGCTTTAAAAAGGGTACGCGGTATTTCCCATCGAAGATAATGTCCATCGTGTCGGCCTTCTCTCCGCCGATAAGTCGAATGGTCTGCTCCGCCGCCTGCCTTGCAAGCTTTTCCACAGGTTTATACACCGTCATAAGCTGCGTTCCTTCAACTATCCTTTGACATGCGGCGAGATCGGCGTCCTGCCCGACAAGAAGCACCTTTCCCGCAAGGCGGTGCTCTGAAAGCGCCAGAAAAGCCTGACTTGCCAAATCGTCGTTGCCGCAGCGTATGCCGTCAAACTCAAGCCCGTCCGCTATGGCGGCGTTTACCTCGCGATATGCCACCTCCGCGAGCCAACCCTCCGCATAAGCCGTGCGCACGACCTGTATGCCGCTTTTTGCTATTATATCGTCAAATCCTTGATTGGCCTGCGTAACGTTTTGATCCGCCTTTGAGCCGCAAATATTAAGTATCTTGCTTCCCGCGGAAAGCTCGCCCGCCAAGGCGCTGGCCATAAACTCGCCCATCTGCTCATTATCGAAGGAAATATAGAGATCCACGCCCGCATTCATTATCAGCCTGTCATACGAGACGACGTAAATGCCGGCGTCCTTCGCCTTTTGTACGATATCCGAAAGCGCATAGCAATCTATCGGCACGATAACCAGGGCGTCCACACGCTTTTGTATAAGATAATTGATCTGCTTGATCTGCTCTTCAAGATCGCCGTTGGCGTTTTGAACGTTCACCTCGGCGCCCATGGACTGCGCTGTAGACACGAACACATCGCGATCCCGCTGCCATCTTTCAATGACAAAGGAATCAAACGACAGGCCGATAACGGGCGCGGCGTGAGAGTCCTTTCTTTCCTCGCTGTCCACATAGTCCTCACCCGTGCAGCCCGCGGCGCTCAGCAAGCCCGCAAGAAGTATGGCCGAGAGCAGCCTTAGCGTTATCCGTTTCATATTTTTCCTCCGTTTTCATACTGCTCGCGATATTCCGTCGGCGTTATCCCCTCGACCTTGCGAAAAAGTCTGGAAAAATAATTGGAGTCTCCGTATCCTATCTTTGCGCAGACCTGCTTTATGCTCATCCGCTCGTTGCGCAAAAGCTGCTTTGCAGCCTCCATACGTTTCTGCGTTAAATAATCGATGTAATTCATTCCCGTTTGCTCTTTAAAGAGCTTGCTGAAATAATACGTACTTACATATACCTCGCGCGAGACTTCTTCAAGCGTCAAGCCGCGATAATAGTTTTTATCGATGAACTGCTTCGCCTTTTGTATCGTTCCGTTGCTCTTCAGCTCCGCGCCGGAGGCTCCGCTTTTGGCGCTTTCGGATATTTTGCTTAAAAACCAGCTTTTCAGCACCAGATAGTCCTGCGCGTGCAGCACGGTCTCAAGATAATCGCTGCGGTCAAGAAAATGATAGCTTATGCCCCCGCCCTTATAAAACACATTGTATTCGGCGCGCATGACAAATTCCAGCACCTTTAGCCTTATCACCATGTCGTGCTCGGGATAACGATCTATCATCCACTGAAAAAGCAGCTCGGCGTCCTGCGCGGCGGCCGCCGCGTCTCCGGCGATAACGGCTTCCTCCATGTGCTTTTCCCGATCCGCCGGATATCCTTCTTCATATTCGGAGGAAATAGGCAGATCGTTATAATGCGAGACGATGCCCTTGCAGTTTCTCACCGCCCTCACCGCCTGCGCATACGAATCGCAAAGGGAGCGCATTTCCACCGTCGTGCCGATGCCAAGCCTGCATCTGACATTCAGCCTGTCTTCAATGTGGTGCGCCAGCTCGCGCCCTTGATCCATAAGAAGCAGGCGCTCGTGATATTCGCTTGCGGGCTTGTCGCAGGGACGAATAAATATCACCCGATTCGCCATCGCAGAGCCCACTATGCACTCGAACATATCTTTTATCTGGCTTCGTATAGTTTCATATTCGCTCGATACCTTGAGATCGAGAGTAAGCATGTCCTCCCCGTTCTCTCCCGAAAGCTCAAGCACCATTACGTTTGCATAGCTCGCTTCTATTCCCAGAAGCTTGCACATGCGCAGATATGAGTTCGGATCCTCGCTTTGCGAGACCAGCATATATACAAAGCTGTTTTCAAGCACGGGCAGCATGTTTTCTATGCGTTCGCGAGCCTGCAGGGCCGTGTTTCTCGCAAGGCGCTCAGAGTCTGCCTTATCCATGGCGTGTTGAAGGGTGCTGACAAAAACAGAACGGTTCACTGGCTTTGTCAAAAATTCCACCGCGGAAAGGTTTATGGCCTCCTTTGCATATTCGAACTTATCATAAGCGGTAAGCACGATAAACAAAACGTTCGGCAGAAAGCGCTGTATCTCATGCATGGCCTCAATGCCGTTGATGCCTGGCATTCGTATATCCATCACGGCGATATCGGGTCTGAAGCTCTCGGCTATCTCAATAGCTTCGCGCCCGGTTTTCGCGTTTCGCACCGTGCACTTTCCCGAAAAGCTTTTGTCAATGATATAATTCAGCGCGTCAAGCTCTATGCCCTCGTCGTCTGCAAGCATGATCTTATACATGCCTCGGCTCCTCTCTCATCGGTATATGTATGCTTATCTTCGTTCCCCTGCCAATGCCTCCGCTTTCGATAATGAGCGGCTCCTCTTCGTGATAATAGATCCTGAGCCGTTCCATAACGTTTCTTAGTCCTGTCGGCCTGAGTGAAAGATCCTCCTCGTCGCTTGGGCAGGTGATATTCTCTATCTGTTCTTTTGTCATGCCCATCCCGTTATCGGCAATGGAAACGACCGCCATTCCCTCCGTATCCTCGTAGCTGAGCACTATTCGCTTTTCGCCTTCAATATCGTGCAGGCCGTGATTTATCGCGTTTTCCACTATGGGCTGAAGTATCACGCCGGGCAGCGTTATGCCCTGCATACTGTCTGAAAGATGCTTTTCATATTGTATTTCTCCGGAAAAACGGACGTTGATTATCCTAAGATAATTTTCCACCTGCTGTATTTCCTCTTCCAAGGTGGAAACTTCGCCCGTGCGTTTGACGTTATAGCGGAAAAAGTCCGCAAGATTTTCCATAAACAGGCAGGTCTTTTCCGCGCCCTCCATCATTGCGAGCTGCGCGCCCGCGTTCAGCGTATTATAAAGAAAATGCGGATTTATCTGAGATTGCAGAAAAATAAGCTGCGCTTCTTTTAAGCTGCTCTGCATTCTGAGCTGTTCTTCTTTCAGCCTGCTTTCCTTTTCCATTTGCAAACGGGTCTGAACGATATAGCGGTTTAAGCTGTCGACCATCTGCCTGAATGCCGTGGCGAGCGTGCCGACCTCATCTTCCGTCTTTACGTCGATGAACACAAGATCAAAATCACCGTTTCCGACCTGCTCCGCCTGCTTCGCAAGCTTCGTGAGCGGTTTTGTGATGGTGTTTGAGAGCCAGAGCAGCGAGACCAGATTTGCCACCACAGCCGTAAGCAATATCACAAGGCTGAAGGTCTGCATATATTGCAGATTTGTTCTAAGATTGCCGTAGTTTTCCGAGTTGTTTCGAAACCTTGCCTCGTTCAGATTGTTGATGAAGGTATTCAGATATCTATATTCCCGCGTAGCCCGCTCATACAGGCTGCGGTATTTTTCCACGTCCCGTCCGCGCTTTGCGTCCACCGCGCCCTCCGCAAGCTCAAGATAGCTGTTCGAAAGGCGGCGTATATTCTTTTCTTCAAGCTTTTGCTCGTTGTTTGTGGGAATGTCGTTGAGCGGCTCTATCTGCTCGCGGTAATCCTGACTGCTGCGGTAATATTGCGTCAGCGCATCAGAGCTTTTTGTGCTCAGATATTGATACAGGCTCGAATGCAGCTCGTCAAGCGAACCCATAAGGCTGTTGAGGCTCACATTGCTCGCATAGACCTGATCGAGGGTCTTTAGCATTCCGTTTATGCTGCTGTACATATAAATATTGATAATGCCGATCATCGTCATCGTAATGCAGAAGACCAGCGAAAGCTTGCTTCGAATAGAAAGGTTTATAAACCATTTCTGCGCCTTTTTAATCATCGCCGCCAGCCTCCGCCGTTTCCCGCGCGGCAATATAGCCATCCACGTCCTTTGGTGTTATCACTATGAACTCAACGGTAGAATAGTCGCTGGTGCGGCCGTATTTCACGCATTCAAGCAGAGCGTCCATGCCCGCGGAACCCACTTTGTCCGCATCTACGGCTATGGTGGCTTGTATTATGTCCTTTTGCACGGCGGAAAGTATTTGATCGGTGATATAATTGCCGAGTATCATCACCCTGCCCACGCGGTTATAATCCACCACCGCCTGATAAGCGCAAAGCGTCGTTATCGGATCCATGCAAAGCAGTATGTCCGGCGCTTCGGTCTCGCTCATCACAAGCTCGCGTATGGCCTCCTCCACGCTAAAAACGTTGGCGTTGTCAAAGGTCTTTATTTCGAGCTTCACATTTTTCTCGCCAATAGTCTCCATTATGCTGGAATAAACGATGTTCCAGCCGCCGTCCGTAGTCTCATCGTTGAGCAGCATCATCGCTTTGACCGGTCTGCCGTCATCCGGCAGCTTGGCGATCATCTGCTCGCCGTAGAGCTGCCCCAGCTCATAGCTGTTGAAGCCCACATAGCCCTGTCTTCCGCTGTCTATCAAGTCCGTCATTACGGTTATCACGGGAATGCCCTGCGCCACGGCCTGCTCTATCGCCTCAAGCAGCTCCTGCGTGCCGTCCGCCCTTATCAAAATTCCATCCACCTTTGCGCTAACGGCAATTTCCATAAGCTCCGCCGGTGTAAAGTCCACCGACAGGCCGTTTCCCATCCACTCAACATAAGCGTCTTTTTCCATGGCTTCCTGATTTGCGGCGCGCCACACCGCATTCCAGAAGGGGTCGTCATAAGCGTCCGCCACAAGAGCGAAATGATAGGAATACTGCTCGTTCTGCGCGGGCATGGAATGCACAAGATCCCGCACCAGCGCGCGATAAATGATTATGCTGGCAAGCGCGATAAAAAGCGCCATCCCTATAACGATAATGGATATATTTGAAAAAGAATCTCTGTTTTTATTCATGGCCTACGCTGCCCGCTTATTTAGGACAGTCCTTCCTTGCAGGATGGCTGAGTTAGTCTTTTCGGCATGATTCTTATTTATTCTACCAACCCGCAGTTCCGGCGGCAACAGGGAATATTCTTGTTTTTATGTGGCATTTGGCGGCATATTGAGCAAAAAAATGCTATCCTTCACTGAAAACGCCGCCGTCTTTCCTTTTATTTTTAATGCATCCATGCAAAGGCGAAAACGCCGAAGCTCAAAAGCATCAAAACGATGCAGAGCGCTTTGTTCCATTCCCACACGCGCTTAGTTCCCATAGTGGAAAAAGGAAAGCAGGGAATACAGCGATACAGCAGAAACACCGAAGCATATACGGCTGCCATTTCCAGAGCCGGATGAAAACGCATAAGCAGCAGGCAGCCTATCGACGCGGCAAGCACGAAAATCCACTCGATCAGGGCGCATATTCCCAATGCTTTAGCGCATTCCGGAGATTTTTCATATTTTATTGGATACATTCGCCCCATCCACGGATAAAATGTGCCGATCAACTGCAAGCCAAAGGATAGTCCCGCGCCTCCGGCTGGCACCTGATAGCGCCATTTTCCGTCGGCAATACGCGAGCCGATATAGCTGCCCAAACTGCTAAGCGCAAGTATAAAAGCCGCGCCCAATATGGCCTCAAGCGCGCGGCTTATGCCCTGCGAAAGCAGTTTGCCAAGGCCAAGCGCCAAAAGGTTGAAAACAAGCATGAAGGCAAAGGCGCCTCCTTCGCTCCTCTCTCGTTTTGGCAGATCCGAATACAGCTTGCAGTTGGTGCCCATAAGCATAGCGGCAAAGAATTTGAGGCAGAGCTTGGCGCAGCCGATCCAACCCGCATAGCTCGCAACATCCGAAAAGCTGCTTTCGTGAAGCCCGGCGGCCTCTATCCTTATCTTGCTTTTCATGTTTTCATCTATCACCATTGCGGTGACGCAGCCGCAGCCTTTTTCTTTAAGCCACGCGACGGCGCTTTTATATACCATATCGGCCACCCCCGAGCCCCTATAGGCAGGACAAACGAAGCCCACATCGAAATAACCGATGCGTTTTTCCTTTGAAGGCTCCACTATTTTTAAAAAGGCGCCTCCGCACAGCTTTCCGTCCTCCTCGGCAACGATACCGCACTCCGGCCGGTCAACGCCTAAGCGCTCAAAAAACGAAAAGCAGGCCTTTGCCTCTTTTTCAAGCGTTTTTGCCTCGTCCCTGCGAATTTCTCTTAAAACGAACGCCATTATCCCATC
>CAYPAH010000096.1:0-5154 GCA_964408655.1 uncultured Oscillospiraceae bacterium
CCCACCTTGCAGGATATAATAAAAGAGCTGCTAAAGCCCGGTCACGACCCGCGTGACGAGCTGCCTCCCCCACAGCTTAGAAGCGACGTGCTCAATATAGAAGACCTTCTGCCGGGAATGGAGCTCACAGGAACTGTGCGCAATGTTGTTGATTTTGGCGCATTTGTCGATATCGGCGTTCATCAGGATGGGCTCGTGCATATTTCCCGTATGTCCGAAAAATTCATTCAACATCCCTCACAGCTTGTGAAGACAGGAGATATCGTGAAGGTATACGTTCTTGATACCGACACAAAGAAAAAAAGGATATCCCTTTCCATGCTGCCCGCAAAAAACGAATAAAGATGACCAGCGGAGCCATGCTTTATGAGCACAGGCTCCGCAGTCTTTTAGCGTTTTGTTTACTTTCATTTTTATCGTCTGTCCTCTATAATTAAGTTCGGAGGAAAAAATATGCTGATTCTTATTATTGTTTTGCTTATACTTTTTGCCGGTATATTTGCCGGATGCTTTTTTTATAATATGGCGCTTAACCGCTACTCTGATAAAAGCGCCGCTCTTCATGCGCTCCCGCCTATAAAAAAGCAGCCTGACGAAGATCAGGAAAAGAGCTTTTTTGAAAGCACAGGCGCACAGGACGCTTATATAACGGCTTTCGACGGATTAAAGCTTCACGCCATTTTTAAAGAACAAAGCTCGAAATGGGTCATCATTCAACATGGCTATGCAAGCCGTGCAAAAGATATGAACCGCACCGCAAAAATGTTTTATGAGCAGAGCTACAGTGTGCTCGTCCCCGACGCACGCGGTCACGGTGAAAGCGAGGGCAAGTATATAGGCATGGGCTGGCACGATAGAAAAGACCTTGCTGCATGGGTCAGCCATATAATTTCAAAAGATCCCGGCGCCCAAATCGTGTTATATGGCATATCTATGGGCGGCGCGGCGGTAATGATGTATTCCGGTGAAGCTCTGCCGTCAAATATAAAGGGGATAATCGAAGATTGCGGATATTCCTCCGTTCGCTCCGAATTTTACTATCAACTCAGCTCGGCATTTAAGCTGCCCGGCTTTATCGCTTTATTTATCATGTTCTTTGCCGATATATTCACTCGTATTCTCGCGGGCTACAGCATTAATGACGGCGTTAGCACGGATGAGCTGAAAAAGGCAAAGCTCCCCATGCTTTTTTTGCACGGGGAGTCCGATAAATTTGTTCCCTTTTTCATGCTTGATGAAGTCTACAACGCTGCCGCAAGCGCCGATAAGCAAAAGCTTTCGTTTCCCAATGCCGGACATGGCGGCTCGGCAGCATCAAATCCGGAGCTGTATCGCAATACCGTTTTAGGCTTTACTTCTCGCGTTTTTTCTTAAGCCTCGCTCATGCATTTGCGAAGTTCAGCAAGAAGAGCGTCTATATCATCCTTGCTGACATCACGATTCGTAACAAAGCGGAATTCTCCATGATCCGCACCGGAAATTTTAATTCCCGCCTTAAGCATTTTCTCCGGAAGCTGTTTCTGCCAGCTTTCGGATTTGTTTATTTTGCAAAAAACCATATTTATCTGCACGCTTGAAATATCCATCTCTATATTTGGCATTTCAGAAAGCTGCTTCGCCAGATATTTTGCCCTTTCGTGATCCTCATGCAAACGCCTGGGCATATCCTTTATCGCGCAAAGAGCGCCTGCCGCAATAATACCGCACTGGCGCATTCCGCCGCCAAGCATCTTGCGATATTTTCTTGCTCTTTCGATCGTTTGTAATGGACCCGCTAGCACTGAGCCCACCGGCGCACAAAGTCCTTTGGAAAGGCAGCACGAAATCGTATCACAATACTGCGTAAGCTCCTTCACATCCTTTTCAAGCGCTACTGCGGCATTGAATACGCGCGCCCCGTCAAGATGAACGGGAAGCTTATGCTTTTTTGCCATTTCATACACTTGCCGCATCGTTTCTATAGACACTACTCTGCCGTTCGCTAGAGCATTTTCCACACATATAAGCGACGTAGGCGGCTCGTGAATGTCATTTGAGCGTATAGCTTCTTCCATAGTTAAAGGCTCAAAAATGCCGTTTTCAAAGCTCACCGTGTTAAGCGTTACGCCGGATAATACTGCGGCGGCGCCTACCTCATGCACAAAAATATGGCTTTCCCGACTCACTATTATCTCATCTCCGCGCTTCGTTTGCGACATTATGCCAAGCTGATTTCCCATAGTGCCGCTCGTCACATATATCGCGGCCTCTTTGCCGAGTATTTCTGCCGCCGTTTTTTCCAAAAGGTTTACTGTCGGGTCGTCACGGTATACGTCGTCGCCCACCTCGGCGCAGGCCATGGCTTTTCTCATTTCATCGGTGGGCTGTGTCACAGTGTCGCTTCGTAAATCGATATATCTCATCGTTTTCTCCTTGATTATAATTCTATATTTAATCCTACCGGGCAATGGTCGCTGCCCGTTATATCAGCATATATTTCAGCTTCTTTTATTTTTTCTTTTGCATTGTTCGATACGATAAAATAATCTATGCGCCATCCAACGTTATTCGCCCTTGCGTTCGCCCTGTATGACCACCACGAATAAGCATCTTTTTTATCAGGGTATAAAAGTCTGAAGCTGTCAACAAATCCCGAGGCAAGCAGTTCCGACATCTTTTCACGCTCTTGATCTGAAAAACCGGGGTGTCCAATGTTAGCTTTCGGATGTTTTAGATCGATCTCATTATGAGCCACATTTAGATCCCCGCATAAGATAACATGCTTTTTCTCCGCCAAGGCGGAAAGATACTCTCGCATATCGTTTTCAAACTCCATGCGGTATCCGATTCTCGCAAGTTCTGGTTGTGCGTTTGGCGTATAGCAATTCACCAGATAATAACTTGGATATTCAAGCGTTATTACTCTTCCCTCATCGTTATGCCGCTCTCCTATACCGTAAAAAACAGCCTCCGGTTCGTTCTTGACAAAAACAGCGGTTCCGGAATAACCCCTTTTTTGCGCGCTGAAAAAATAAGAGTAATAACCGCAGGGTGAAAAATCTGCTTCTTCGGGCAGCATCTTTATTTCTTGAATGCAAAAAGCATCTGCGTCCGCATCCGCGAAAAAATCGGCAAAGCCTTTTTTTAAGCAAGCACGGAATCCGTTCACGTTCCATGAGATCATTTTCATTATCGTTACTCTCCAAGCCAAGCTTAATGTTACATGGAATTATACCATTATGTAATCAATATTTCACCAACAGAAGTATTTTGTGCAAAAATGTAATAAAAGCTTTAGTTATTCTTAACACCCTTGTGATGCTTTTTCACAAGACAAGGGTTATACTAAATATGCAAGTGAAACAAATGGTAATGATTGTTGACCCCTTTCAACAAACGATCCGAAATCCGGCTCCGCAATGCGGAGCCTTTTTTATGATATTACTCTGCCTACAACTTTAAACTTGTTTTTATCGCGTATGCGTATTGGCGGAAATGCTTCGTTTACCGACACAAGCTCGGTTTCCGCAGCCTCCATCATAAGTCTGCAATAAAAAGTATCTTCATAAATGAAAAGTCCAAATTCTCCCGGGGCAAGCGTTTCCTGCTCTTTGATATATAAAATCTGTCCTTTTTCAAATAGCGGGGTCATGCTTTCATCCCCAAGCTTAAGCGCCATTGTTGCTTCCTTTGGTATTTCAGAGCTGCGTTCTATTTCGCAGCGGACTTTTTTATTTCGTCTTTCGTTTGCGGAAGATCCGGCACATAAATCATAAAGAACAAGAGTCTCCGCCTTCTTTTCTCCGGCATTTATGAAACGCGCATCATTTTTTAAAAGTTGAGCATATTCATTTAGCCTGTCTTTGCCAAGATCATTTAATTTCTGCGCTTCATCTGTGTATTCAAAAAAGACCGACAATACGTCTCTTATCTCATATAAACGACAGAGCAGCAGAAATTGCTCCGCATTGGGGAGAGTATCGCCGCACTCCCATTTGGATATTCCCTTTTGCGTAAGCGGGGAACCGTTTTGCGTCAGGTATTCCGCCACTTGGATCTGTGAAAGCTTTTTCTGCTTTCTAAGCGCTGCCAATTTATCGCAAAAATGCAATTATCCGCCCTCCTTATTTTTCTTTTATCGTTTTGCCGCCATTTTCAAGCCGCAATAGGAATTCCTTTGCCTCAATGCCACCCGCATATCCCGTAATCTCACCTTTTGCGCCTATCACCCTGTGGCATGGCACGATTATGGCAATAGGATTATTGTGATTTGCCATTCCTACAGCACGGCAGGCTTTTTCATTGCCCGCTTTTATCGCAATATCCTTATAGCTGCATGTTTCGCCATACGGGATCTCTCTAAGCGCAGCCCAAACCCGCTCTTGAAAAGGCGTTCCAAAACTTTCCAAAGGCAAATCATCAAAGCTCGTCCGCCTGCCCGCAAAGTATTCATCAAGCTCTGTAAATACCTTCTTTATCATATCACATTGCGGTATTTCCGCGTTTTTTTCATCAGCTTTAGCAAAGCTAAGTTCTCTTATGGCATTGTCGCTGCATATTATTTTAAGCAGCCCAAGCGGAGACTTATAATACGCCGTATATATTTTTTCGTTTTCTTTATTCATAGTGTGTTTCCCTCAATATACTTTTTATACCAGATCGAAGAATCCTTCGGGATTCGCTCGCCCGTTCGATAATCCATATAAATCAGCCCAAAGCGATCTGCATAGCCCGCGTTCCATTCGAAATTATCAGTAAGGCTCCAGTGGAAATATCCTTTTACAACTGCGCCGTCTGAAATAGCCTTTTGAAGCTCTTCGAGATAGCCCTCCAGATAATCTATCCTATCAAGATCGTGCACCTTTCCATCGCGATATATCCTGTCGTTACAGCCTTGTCCGTTTTCGGTAATAATGATAGGCAAAGCATATCGTTTATAAAGAGAATATATCCCGTATCGCATCACCTGAGGAGTAACAGGCCACTTTAGTGAATTTCGCGGGAAGCCCGTATATCTTTCCAGCTCATTCGCGTTATTGTCTACGCAAAATCCGTTATAGACATTTATTCCAAGCAGATCGAGAGGCTGTGAAATCATCTTCATATCATCAGGATCAATACTATCTGTGAAATCACTGAATACATCTCCCTCCCCCTCTGGATAGTGCCCGAATA
>CAYPAH010000096.1:5164-7564 GCA_964408655.1 uncultured Oscillospiraceae bacterium
GCGTCCAAGACCCATGAATGAGAAAATGACCATGTATCCTCAGTTATCCTAAAGCTGGCTTTTGCCGCAGCCTCGCGCCCCGCTTCGCTGTTTTCTTCAGGATAGGCCAACATACCCGTCGATGCGATGCCAACAAGGGCGTCGGGGCAGGCTTTTCTGATCGCCATTACAGCCTTACCGTGAGCAAGAAGAAGATTATGCATACAGAGCAAGGCTTCATCGGTGCTATAATTTAATCCCGGCGCGTGTGCGCCTATGCAATGTCCAAGGCGAATAACGCATTGAGGTTCGTTAAGCGTGAAAAAGCATTTTACTCGCCCCTTGAAATGACCGCTTATGAGAGAAGCATACTCCGCAAAGGCGTCGGCAGTTTCCCGATTCGTCCATCCGCCCTTGTTTTGAAGCGCTAATGGCAGATCCCAATGGAAAAGCGTCATATATGGTTCTATTCCGTTTTTCAACAGAGCGTCAACAAGTCTGTCATAATAATCCAAGCCCGCATCATTTATTCTGCCAACGCCTTCAGGCAAAACCCGCGGCCATGAAACAGAAAAGCGATATGCTTTCAGACCCATTTCCTTTATCAGCTTTATGTCCTCATCAAAACGGTGATATGAATCGCAGGCTATGTCTCCCGTGTCCCCGTTTGCTATCTTCCCCGTCTTATGTGAAAAAGCATCCCAAATAGAAAGACCTTTTCCATCTTCATCCCATGCGCCCTCTATCTGATAAGAAGCGCTTGCCGCGCCCCATATGAACTCTTTTGGAAACATATCATAATCCTCACATTTTTTATTATCATAGATCTGGTTTTCTTTTTTAATCTGACTCTATACCATTTCATTTTATCGTGATAAAATACTTTTGAAAAGAGGCTATTAATGAATATTGAAGAAATCGCAAGAAAAATGCTTTTGGAGGAAAAATCCAGTTGCATCATAGTGAGAAATAACGAAATCGTGTCCGACAAAACGGGTCACGGAGTTGCGCCATTAATGGAGGTTTATCAGAACGAGCCAGACTTGCTGAAGGATGCGCTTGTGTTTGATAAAATTATAGGCAAAGCTGCGGCGAGTATAGTCATACTGGGCGGGGCTTCATATGCCTACGGCGGCATTATGAGCGACGCGGCATATGATTATTTGATTGAGCTTGGCTGTAAGGCCGAATACGGCGAGCGTATTCCCGTTATAATCAATCGTGCCGGAAACGGCATGTGTCCGCTGGAACAGTCCGTTATGCAGCTTAACGACCCGGGCGAAGCTTATGCCACGCTACTAAAGACCATTAGCGAATTAAGAAAACCGAAGCAGTAAACAAAACAGAGGGCTAAGAGCCCTCTGCTTTGTTATATAAACATCAGTTCATATGTTTTTTGATGAAATCGGGTATTTCTTCCTCATGGCTTGCGGTTATTATCAGCTTTACCTCGGCTTTGTTCGTGAATGCCTCCAGATCTTCAAATAAGCCTTCAAGATCGTCAAGAGGATGCCCTACTATTTTCAGAAAATTATCCACATATATATATTCAAGATCGAAATCCTGCGCGGCCAAGCCGGAGAGAAAACCAAAGAACATTTTCGGCCCCTGTATCTGGTATTCCATAACGTCGATATGCCTGATGTCGCGCTTGAGATCATACATATACTGATTACCGAGACTAACAAAAACGATATTGCCTTTTGCTTTCTCAACAGTGGAATTCGCCATATCGATAATCTGCTTGGACTTACCAATTCCGGTTTCACCGCATATCATATGTATCAATTTTCGAGTCCTCCTTTATATTTTATAATTCTATTATACCTTTTGCCGCTATCGCAAAGCAAGCTGTTTCAGTCGGCATTTTTCTCTTGTTCATAGAATTCAAAATCGGCATATTCGTCATTGACGATCTTGCTGCCCATTTCATTAAGATCACCAAGCACTACCGTGATCTCAATTTCATCACTGTAACGCCAGACTTTCAGCTTGAGCTCGTCTCCGACCTTGCAGCTTTTTATGTATTCTACAAACTCTGTTTGATCCTTTAATGCCGCGCCGTTGCAGCTAAGGATTATGTCGTTGACCTGCAGCCCCGCTTTTTCTCCCGGCCCATCCTCTGTAACGGAATAAACAACTATTCCCTCGGGAACATTATAATCCTCCGCGCTTTGCGGATCCATTGTGATAACCGATATACCTATGCCTGCATGTTTCACATAGCCTTGAGTTATCAACTCCATTGCCGTGTCCAGCGCAATATTTATCGGCGTTGCAAAGCCAAGTCCCTCAGCCGAGATCGCATTACCATATTCATCATAATCGGCCGTTACCGTTTTTGCCGAGGTAAGTCCTACTACCTCGCCCTTCATGTTGAGCAAAGCGCCGCCGCTGCTGCCGGGATTAACCGCGGCGTCA